>CALBJU010000054.1 GCA_937893205.1 uncultured Bacteroidota bacterium | reverse complement strand
CCTTCACGCCATCAACGGTTCGGGTCTGTAGGTAGGTGCCCGACGTTGCGACAGCTTGATTCTCGATTTCGATGGTCGCGACCAGATCGCGTTCTTTTCCTGGATGCCTGATGCCGATTTTCCAGGGCTGCTCAGGAGTGGGTCTGCCCATGGCAAAAAGATCGCCTCCTGCGTCGATGAGAGCGGTAGTTACGCCGCCAGACCGAAGCTCCAGAACTGCGGCATCGACTCCATATCCCTTGGCGATGCCACCAAAGTCAACGCCAATCCCATCTGTTTTCACACGCACCGACGTTCCGCGGACCTCGAGACTGGTAAAATCAATCCGATCCGTTGCTCTGGCAGTGCCTGGCACAAACCCATAGCGTCTCATGGCTGGAAGAACGGTCACATCTAGGGCGCCTTCAGTCAGATTACCGATTGAAAGAGCTGAGCGCGATACGTCGAGTAATTCCGTTCCGACGTTCCACCGACCGGGGGCGTTGTTCATCTTCATCAGCACGCTGTTTTCGTCGTGCGCGGAAAGTCGGGCGCCTACCAGGCGAAGGCTGTTCAGTGCGCGTTCCGCCCTTAACGAAGTAAACTGCAAGATGGGGATGGAAACGCGGATTGACGTGCCCATCGCGCGAGACGATCGGTGGATCAGATCCATCTCCGCCGTCCCGGTTGCAAACGCCCATGTCGGGATCGCCTGAATCAGCGCGAGGCCACCCAGGGCCTTGCCCGCGTCAAGAAAAAAACGTCGTCTGTCTATGATGGCCATCATCCTCCGTTCAGGCGTGTTTGTTTGGTGCATGTGCTTTCACGCGCAGAGTACGGCTTCGAAGCGTGGAGGGTCAACAAAGATGTAAAATAGGAGGTTGGGGTGCCCGATTCACCGTTGATTCGTACCATGCCGCTCCGTCCCATCTATCCTCATGTTCGATGAAGCGCTTTCTGCCACTCACGCTCGCTCTTCTGCTGATAGCCTGTTCTCCTCCAGATTCTGCGTTCCAGAGTCGGTTCGCGAACTCACCAGATAGAACATGGATTGGTCCTCAGTTTTACGCCAATCGCATGCTGGACTGGGAGTTGCGGGATGGTCGATTGCTCAGCAAAGAAGGCCGAGCAGCCAAACCGATGCGGACCGTTCATCTGTTGACGCATTATTTGAACAATGAATCCGGCGGACTGAATATGAGCGTCGTGACCGGGCCTGTAAATGTGCCCGAGGAGAGGTCGGACAGTACCTGGACAGGTTTTTTAATCGGTGCAGGCGGGGCCGAGATCGATTATCGGATTTCCGCTTTGGTTCATCATTGGCCAGCTCCTGGAGGAGGCTTGTTTGTCGGTGTCGATGGCACGGGCCAGATTATTGTGCGGGACAATGAGAATGCTGATTCCCGGCGCGGACCACGGTCGGATTTCAAGAACGCGGATTGGCCGCTGGTGGTAAGCGACTCCGCTAAAGGAGCGGTCGACGATTTCTCAAGATTCGGCATTCGGGTGATGGCGACATCCGCCGATGAAGGATACTCGATGGTCGTTGAGACTTTCGATCCCGCGTCAGAGGAAATCATTTCTCACGCGGTCTACACCGGTCTCGATGAGAAGTACTTCAGCGGAAGCGTTGCGCTGGTGTCCCACAGGAGCGCCTCGTCCGTTGGCGCAGGCTACTGGTACGAAAACTGGAACGTCGAGGGTACGAAGGTTGAAAAGGATGAATCACGCGCGTTCGGACCCGTCCTGGGTGTCCAGTACACAGTCAGTGAGGGGATTCTCAAGATGACAGCACAGATGGGTCCCCTGGGAGAAGGGGACTCCCATGTGGCGGAGTTGCAAATACAGGACAATGGTGTATGGACAACAAAGTCCAGCGGGGAGCTGGACGAAAATGGGTATACCATTGGATTCAGGATACACGATTGGGCACCACAGCCAGACACGCCCTTTCGGGTGAAGTATTCCCTCTGGGAGGGAGCCGTGCCGGTCACACATTTTTATGACGGCACAATCCATTCAGAAGTGGATGGCGATGATTTTGTGATGGCGGCCTTGAACTGCCAGCACATTTCTGGCGGTGACGGAAGTTGGACGCACAATCATTTCTGGTGGCCACATGCAGAGACGGCGGAGAAAGTGGCATTCTTCGAGCCGGACATGTATTTCTTCGCCGGAGACCAGATTTACGAGGGTGGCCTCGCAGGTATCGTTCGCCAGCCTGCAGACACTGCGATACTGGATTATCTCTACCACTGGAATCGATTTCTGTGGGCCTTCGGCGATCTGACTCGCCACCGTCCGACGATTACCATTCCCGATGATCACGATGTATACCATGGCAATGTTTGGGGGGCGGGAGGAAAGGCGGCCGTTGGCCCCTTCAGGCCCAGGTCGGATAATGGCGGCTACATTCAGCCTCCTGAATTTGTGAACGCGGTGCATCGCACCCAGACGTCTCACCTACCCGATGCATTCGACCCTACCCCGGTTGAGCAGGACATTTCGGTTTACTACACCAACATGGAATTCGGAGGTGTCTCATTCGGGATTGTCGCGGATCGGCAGTTCAAGAGCGCACCTCGGACGCTCCTGCACGATGCGGATGTAAGGAACGGCTGGCCTGGAAACCCGGAGTGGGATGCGGCAATAAGTGGCGATCACCCCGACGCAATCCTGCTGGGGGAAAGACAGCTCACGTTTCTCGACGATTGGGCACGAAACTGGGGATCGGATACGTGGATGAAGGTCCTGCTATCCCAAACCCTCTTCGCAGATGTCGCTTCGATTCCTGAGGATGCGATGAATGGATCGGTAATCCCGGGCCTCGCGATTCCGCCACCGGGAGAAATAGTTACCGGGTACAAGAAGGCCATGGACATGGATTCCAATGGGTGGCCTCAGACGGGACGAAACAAGGTCGTTGACGTGATGCGCAGAGCGAGAGCTTTTCACGTCGCGGGGGATCAGCACCTGGGCAGTCTGGTGCGTTACGGAAAAGATGCCTTCGGCGACGCAGGATACGGCTTCGTCGTGCCTTCGATCGCCAATATCTGGCCGCGGAGGTGGTTTCCGCCAGAAGTCAGCCCAACGCGAGATCCGTCCAAATCCTGGTACACCGGGGATCACCTCGATGGATTCGGAAATCACATGACCGTTCTAGCCGTTGCAAATCCGGTCAACTCGGGCCGCGAACCCGCCGCCTTGTACGATCGCACACCCGGATACGGCATCATCAGAATGAATCGCGCGACCCGCGAGGTTTCCATGAGTGCGTGGCCGCGTTGGGTGGATCCTTGGGAGGACGGCGCGCGGCCGTACGAGGACTGGCCCATCGAATTCAATCAGGAGGACGGAGACGGCCGCGCGCCGACCGCATTCCTGGCCAGATTGGAGTACGAGCCGAAGGACGCACCGGTGGTGGAAGTCACCGATCTCACCGACCAGATTCATGTCTACTCCTTCCGGCCCAACGGCAGCATGTATGAGCCTCCGGTGTACGACTCCTCCCACGATTATCGACTTACATTGACCTATCCAGATGGGACAACCGATCGGTACGAAATAGCGAGTGGCGATTATCCTTTAACCAATCCCATCAAACGATGAAGCGGTTTATCCCAGCCTTTCTGGCCTTGATCACGCTTACCTTGCCGAGCGCTGCCCAAGAAGTTGAAAACGTATTCCTGATTACCCTCGATGGACTTCGCTGGGAGGAGCTGTTCACGGGCGCCGACCCCTGGCTTCTTGACAACGAGGAGTATACGAGCGGAATTGAGGAGCTGAGATCAAAGTACTGGAGCGACGATGCCGCCGAGAGACGCAGCGCACTGATGCCGTTTTTCTGGTCGACCATTGCAAAGCAGGGTAGCCTATACGGCAACCGACACAAGGGCAGCCGGGTCAATGTGACCAACACGCGGGTGTTCTCCTATCCCGGTTATAACGAGATCTTGACCGGCTTTGCCGACAGCACGATCACCAGCAACGACAAGAATCCGAATCACAACGTCACCGTTCTGGAATGGATCAATGATATGCCCGATTTCGAAGGCAAGGTAGCCGCGTTCGGGTCGTGGGACGTCTTTCCGTTTATCGTCAACGAAGGTCGAAGCGGAATTCCCGTAAACGCTGGATTTGAATCCGCTGGAGGTGACCTGAGTGACCGAGAACAGTGGCTGAATGAGCTTCAGGCCCAGACTCCTTCACCCTGGGGAACAGTTCGCTTGGACGTGTTCACCCATAACTTTGCTCTTGAATACGTGAAACGTGAGAGGCCCCGGCTGCTGTATATCGCTTACGGCGAAACAGACGATTTTGCGCACAACCAAGACTATGATCACTATTTGAACGCTGCCAATCGAACGGATGCGATGATCCGAGACCTCTGGGAATGGGTTGAAGCTGACGAAGAGTACCAAGGAAAGACCACCTTCGTGATTACAACCGATCACGGGAGAGGCGCCGAGGACAGGTGGATTGGTCACGGAAGGGATTGGGTCGGTTCAAGCAATATCTGGATCGCACTACTCGGACCCGGAATTGAAAGCAAAGGCGAAGTGAGCGGCGGCGACCCGCTGTATCAGAATCAGGTCGCCTCTACCGTCGCACATCTACTTGGTCTGACATACAAGAATCGTGTGCCCGTCGGGGAGAGCATCTTGAAATAGTCCCCGGGTACCGAGCCCTTCAGCTAGAGCTCGGCCAGCGGTCTTGGGTTCGCGGTCTCGATTCCCCTTTCTCCCCGCACTACGTCGCACAATCCAATCGTCGGATCGTGTTCGCAGAAAAAGTGCCACTTCTCTGTCACAGCTGCCTCGAGGATGCGGCGCTTCTCTTCAATCGAGGTCATGGGCCATAAATCGTAGCTCATGTTCCAGGCAGGCATCAAGTGTGCGTGGGTTGGCATCAGATCGGCCACGAAAAGAAGAGACTGGCTTTCATCATGGACCCTGACCAGCTGCATGGCCTTCGTGTGTCCATCGACCGGAATCAGCTCGACACCGGGAAACAGCTCTGACGTGCCATCGATCAGATTCAGTTGGCCAGAGTCGGCGAGCGGCTCAAGATTTTCCGCCAGGAAGGAAGCCCTCTCCCGAATATTGGATTTATCGGCCCAGTCCCAGTGCTCCTTCTGCACATGAAAAGTGGCGTTTTCAAACGCGACACGTGGTTTTCCATCGACCAGGTGGGTGCTGCCACCGCAGTGGTCGAAGTGTAGATGGGTCAGGATGACATCGGTAATTTCGTTTCTGGAATATCCCAGGGCGTTGAGCGAGCCATCCAGATTTACATCGGTATCGTCAACAGCGTAGATGGCTCTGAACTTTTCATTGTATTTGTCTCCGATTCCGTTGTCGATCAGAATGAGTCGACCCTCTCCCTCAAGTAGCAGACAGCGTGCGTGAAGCGGTATCCGATTGAGCTCATCGGCGATGATCTTTCGTTCCCAGAGCGGCTTCGGGACGATTCCGAACATGGCTCCGCCGTCCAGTCCGAAGCGTCCCGTCTCGATCGCATGCAGCGTGTAGGATCCGATTTGAGCCATGGAATGATCTGTTGGGAGAGAAAATGATTGCCTGGTGAAAGATAAACGCTTCTCTGGGTGGAAAAAGGTTGGTCTACACCCTAACCTCGAACTTTCCATGCACAATGACGCAGTGAGTCGCGGCGAGAAGCCCATTTTCAAATGCCTAAATCCGACAGCGATTACATGGTCGAGGCTGCTTCCGGGGATGAGGCTCGGGTTGATGCCTGTCTTGAGCATCTGAGGTCCAAAATTCCCGGATCGCTACGGACAGATGTCTATCAACGCCAGCTATACAGCACGGATGCCAGTATTTATCAGGTTGAGCCGCTCGCAGTCGTGGTGCCTCAGCATCGCGATGAACTTCAGGCGGTTATGGAAGCCGCAGCCGAGTTTGAAGTCCCCGTCGTCGCGCGAGCAGCGGGCAGCAGCCTGGCAGGCCAGGCAATCGGTCGAGCAATAATTGTTGATTTCACGCGTCACCTCGACCGGATTGTCTCGATTGAAGCTGAAGAAAATCGAGTAACGGTCGAACCGGGTGTCGTTCTGGACCATCTCAACGCGGAATTGAAAAGTCACGGCCTGCAATTCGGTCCCGATCCAGCCAGTAGCAACCGAGCGGCCATGGGTGGCATTGTCTCCAACAATTCAACCGGTAGCCATTCAATCTGCTACGGAATGACGGCCGATCATGTTCAGAGGATGGACGTCCTGTTGGCCGATGGGTCGAGAACGTCTTTCGGCAAACTCACCGAAGAAGAATTCGGACGGAAAGCGGAGACGGATGGTCTTGAGGGAAGTATTTATGGGGGATTACAAGCCCTGCTGAGCGAACCCGATTCGAGGCGCATTATTCGGGAGCATACGCCCCGCCATTGGCGTCGCTGCGGTGGGTACAACCTGGATCGTCTCGCGCCGGACGGCTTGTCATTCAAGATGCCCATTCCTTCAGGTCTCAACCTTGCGAAGATTATTTCTGGAGCCGAAGGTACCCTTGCGATTATCGAACAGGTGACCGTAGGACTCGTCCCTATTCCTTCCCACACTGCACTGGCCATTGTTCACTTCTCCGACATCGTGCGCGGTCTGGAAGCCGTGCAGATCATAATGGAAACCGACCCCTCGGCCGTTGAACTACTGGATCACCTGGGCATGTCTCTCTGTCGCGAGTCGCCGATGTGGAGGAAAAAGCTGGAAGGATTCGTCGAAGGCAATCCAGACTGTGTACTGATTACTGAATTCCAGGGTGAGTCTGAAACAGAGCTGCGATCGCGAATCGATGCACTGGGCGTAATGTTGAAAAAGCGTGGAGTGGATTCAGGAGCCATCGTCCCAATTTTCGATCGAGACGGGCAAGACGATGTCTGGTCCGTTCGAAAGATGGGGCTCGGATTTCTGATGAGTGTACGAGGTGATCAGAAGCCCATTCCATTCATCGAGGATGCCGCTGTACCGGTCGAGCATCTGGCCGAATATGTGACCGGCGTCGAGGCGTTCTGCAATGAGCGGGGGATAGACGTCGCGTACTACGCCCACGCCAGTGCGGGCTGTGTTCATATTCGGCCCCTGATAAACACTAAAATCGCCCGTGAGATAGCGCGTTTACCAGAAATCGTATCATTTTCGATAGATAAGCTGAAAGGATTCGGCGGTGCCCTTTCGAGCGAACACGGCGACGGGCGATCACGTAGCGCATTTAACGAAGCATTTTTTGGCCCTGATC
Organism: uncultured Bacteroidota bacterium; assembly: GCA_937893205.1. Taxonomy (GTDB): domain Bacteria; phylum Bacteroidota; class Rhodothermia; order Rhodothermales; family UBA10348; genus CALBJU01. The sequence continues at coordinate 425 of CALBJU010000054.1, read as the reverse complement.
TATACGGATTGTATTCGCGGGTGAAAGGCCTATTCGATCCCAATTCGATTCTGAATCCGGGCATTATCACCGGTGCTCGGCCGATGACCGAGGACCTGAGATTTGGCGCGGAATACGAGACAATTGATCTCCGGACCAACCTCGATTTTTCTGACGATCTGGGATTCGCCTCCGCCGTCGAGATGTGCAACGGAGCGGGGGTCTGTCGCAAACTGGGTAGCGGCACAATGTGTCCGTCGTTCATGGCGACCAGAGAGGAAGAGCATTCCACACGAGGTCGGGCGAATGCCCTTCGAAATGTGCTGAACGGACGACTGGAGCTCCATTCGTTGACGGGTCGACGCCTGTACGAGACCATGGATCTGTGCCTCGGGTGCAAAGCATGTGCTTCTGAGTGCCCGTCGTCGGTCGATATGGCCAAAATC
>CALBJU010000053.1 GCA_937893205.1 uncultured Bacteroidota bacterium | reverse complement strand
CCAGCCATAAAAACACGGTGACAAAATGACGTTCAACGGCACCAATTGATTGAGAGAACGTACTTTGACGCAGACGCCGAAGATGAATCCGCAAATCTCTCATTAACCGTCGTAAACGGCAGGGAGCAATCCTTCCTCTACCACCCATTGCTGCACTACACCACTCAAATGATGATGGTCCCTGTGGGGGCCCTGGGCCGATACAGTAAGTTGCTGTTCCACGCGTTCGGTGCGCTTCCTGAATTCAGCACCTATCGAGACAATCTGTGGCGGCAGATGGTACACATCGGAATTGAATCGATGCCGATTGTGATGCTCGCGGCGGCTTTTTCCGGTGCAGTAACCACCGTTCAGACCTCGTATCAGCTGGTTTCTCCTCTAATTCCGAAAACCATCATCGGTGCCATCGTGGTGCCCTCGATGATTCTCGAGCTGGGCGCCGTCGTCACCGGATTCATTCTGGCCGGTCGTGTCGGTGCGCGCATTGCGGCTGAACTCGGAACCATGCGCGTGACCGAGCAAATCGATGCTCTTGAGGCTATGGGCCTCAATTCTATTGGCTATCTCATTTTACCCAGGGTCATTGCTGGAGTGGTGATGTTTCCTGTCCTCTATGTGGCCGCTTGCTTCGTGGGCATCGGAGGAGGCATGCTCGTGGGTCATTACGGTGGATTTGTGCCGATTGGAGAGTTCATGGACGGAGCCCGTGAATTTTTTCAACCCTTTGATCCAGTGTTCGGCCTGATCAAATCGCTGGTCTTTGGATTCACGATCACTTCTATATCATGCTTTAAAGGCTACTACACAAAGGGAGGAGCCGAAGGTGTGGGACGAGCTACAACACAGGCCGCTGTCGCCAGCTGCGTGTTTCTACTGATTGCAGATTTGATTCTTGCGGCTACCCTTCTCTGATATGATCAACATAAAAAATATCGACAAGAGTTTCGACGACAAGATGGTCCTGAACGATGTTTCGCTCGATATCTATGAGGGCGAAACCCTGGCGATCATTGGAAGATCGGGTTCGGGTAAAAGTGTGCTGATGAAACACATCATCGGATTGCTCCAGCCGGACTCCGGACACGTCACAGTCGATGGCATCGACATCAACAAGATTTCCTATGCTGAGCTTCGTCGGGTCCGACAGAGTTTTGGGGTCCTTTTTCAGGGCGGTGCTCTTTTCGACTCGATGAACACATTCGACAACGTGGCTTTTCCACTTCGAACGTTTACCGAGATGACGGAGCAAGAAATTGAAAAAGTAGTGTATGAGTGTCTAGAGGTGGTTGAGCTTTCGGACGTTGGCTCCAAGATGCCGGCTGAGCTCTCTGGTGGGATGCAAAAACGCGTGGCGCTGGCCAGAGCAGTGGCGCTGAAACCTCGATACATCTTGTATGACGAACCCACGAGTGGGCTCGATCCTGAAACATCCAATACGATCGACCTCCTGATTAAAGGGTTGGCCGATCAGCTCAAGGTCACCAGCATCGTTGTAACCCACGACATGCATTCTGTGCTGAGTATCGCCGACCGAGCTGCTTTCATTTTTGAAGGGCGAATGCACTGGACCGGAACCATCGACGATTTACACGCGAGCACCGACACCGTGCTCAACGATTTTGTAAAGGCGAACGAATATAAAATTGGTGTCTGACGAATGAATACCACCCGCGAATCAACATCCTCCAAGACGTGAAATTCTCCAACGAAATCAAGGTCGGGCTGACCATTATCGCGGCAGCCGTCGTTTTCATTTTCGGGGTGAGGTACTTCGAAGACCTCCCTCTGTTCGCCTCCACGTACGATTTGGTGGCAGAATTTGATGACGCCGGTGGTCTTATCTCAGGCAATATTGTGAGGGTGCGCGGGGTTACAGTCGGCTCGGTCAATGCAGTCTTCATCGATCCGACAACGGGGCGCGTAAGAGTTCACTTCCACGTGAATCGAGAGATTCTGATCACCGAGGGTGCATATGCGTCGGTCGCGGGCTTTGATGCCCTCGGAGTCGTACGCCTGGACCTGTTTCTGGGTGATCCTGCAGCGCCCCTCATCGAAGAAGGTGGAATGGTAGACAGCCACGCGGCCGAAGATTTGTTCGCGAGCTTGAGTGCCCGGGCTCCCGAGATCATCGATCAGGTGGACAAGGTGCTCGCTGGGCTTGAAACGGTTCTGGATGAGACCGGGGATATGTTATCGGAGCCTGAATCTGATTTCAGGAGGACACTCAACGCCATGCTGAGCAGTGTTTCGGAATTGGAAAATCTACTGCAGTCCGAACGGGATCGCCTGAGTGGAATTCTCGAGAATGTTGAGTCAGTGACGGCCAGCATCAGTACGGCCGTTGGAGAGGATGGAGCGGCCGTATCCGAGCTCCTGACGGGGGTCAGCGAGACGTTGGATCACCTGAATACGGAAATTGAGAGTTTGGCCGAAACCAACGGCCAACTAAGTCTTCTCCTTCGCAAGCTGAATGATGGCGAGGGCACCTTGGGTTTGCTGATCAACGACGCCAGCTTGTACCACCGATTGGATTCAACGCTGACAGGTCTCAACAATTTGATGGCTGATTTTCAAAACAATCCGGCCAAATATCTCAAGGAGATGAAGCTGGTTGATCTTTTTTAAGAGAATCGAATATGCAGTCATACGCGGAAGCGCTGGAGCTTTTTCACGAGTGGACCCAATCAGACAGTCTGCGTCGACACGCCTACGCAGTGGAGGCGGCGATGGCGTTTTATGCGGAAAAACATAGCGCAGATACGCTGAAATGGCGTGTTACCGGGCTTCTGCATGATATGGACTACGAAAAACACCAGACGATGGATGAGCATCCCTACGTCGGAGTCGCCGTGCTTCGGGAGCTCGGATATCCAGAAGATGTCTGCGAGGCCATACTCGGACATGGAAATCACACGGGAGTTGAGCGAACGTCGCTTATGGCGAAGACGCTTTTCGCAGTTGACGAACTCGCGGGCTTCATCACAGCCGTAGGATATGTAAGGCCTACTGGACTGGAAGGAATGACGCCAAAATCAGTAACAAAGAAGCTCAAGGACAAAGCTTTCGCGGCGGCCGTCAATCGGGAAGATATTAGGAATGGAGCCGAAGACCTCGGGATTGAATTGCCCCAGCACATCGCGAACGTGATTGCCGGGATGCAGGCAGATGCAACCCGATTGGGGTTTTCTTCGTCCTAGTAGGGCTCTAACAGGAGAAAGAAATCACTCCATCTTATCACCCAAAGATGTTTATCCGTGGAAGACGAAGGACCAAAAGTAGAATCGAGTAGCCAGTCAATCAAAGGCGATGTTTTCGCGGATGGTGTCGATTCGGACACCCCTGGCGCTAAGGCGAAATCATCCGGAGTCACGGTCACGGAGGCTAAAAATGTTACTCGTGCTCGGGCGGAGGACTTTCGGAAGCTAGTCGCCAAGTATATTCGCCGACACGTGCCTTCCTCTCCTTCTAAAGGTGATATGGAGAGGGAAGTACCGACGATGTCCGGGTCACACAGCAACCTGCTTCCTCTGCTGCAGATCATTCCCTGGGTGTTGCTCCTGCTCTTCGGTGCTTCTTTCATGTGGGATTTCCCGGGAATGCAGATGACACTCTTCTCTCGGGTATTCGTCCTCGAGGGACTGATGAGAATTGTTGCCGTGAGCGGATTGATTGGGTTTTTGACCAACTGGGTCGCCATCACCATGTTGTTCAATCCCCGCCAGGCTCGTCCTGTTTTTGGTCAGGGGTTGATTCCGGCTCAACGAGAGCGCGTCATTTTCCGACTGGCGAAGGCGGTGAGCGAGGAGCTCATCAATGAGGAGATCATCAAGCAGAAAATCAAGGACAACGACGTCATCCCGAAGTACCGCGAATTGGCGATGTCGGTCACCCGGGGAGTGCTTGAGGACCAGGAATTTCGTTCAGATCTGAAAAAGATGACTGCGGACTACGTCGAGACCGTCCTCACCTCAGACGAGGTTAGACGTCGAATCGTGGAATATGTGGTCGAAAAGATCGAATCCTACGTCGGCGAGGGTGTTGGAGGAATGGCGCTGAAGGCTTATCGCTACCTCAATGAGGACGATTTCAAGGCGCGCATCGACAAGGCGATACACGGCATTCCGGGTCAGCTCGATGGCGTGCTGGACGAGATGGATGCGTTGCTCGATAAAATTCCCGAAAAGATTGAGGCCCGTGCCGAAGATATCGAGGAATTCGCCACTCGAATCGTACTTGGATTCGTCGAAAATCTCGACGTATACAACATGGTCATGACCAACATGATGGAATACGATGAAAGCCGGTTGGAGGACCTGATCAAGAACTCCAGCAACGAGCAGCTCAACTATATCAAATATCTGGGCGGGGCGCTTGGCGCTGTTGGTGGCCTGGTAATCTGGCAGCCCCTGCCGGCCCTGGTTGCGTTTGCCGGGATGGGAGCCGTGCTGTTTACGCTGGATGAATTGCTGTTCCGTCTACGACCGTCCACCGACGCAAAGGGTGCAGTATTACCGAAGAAGGAATCTCCCGGAGGAGATGAGTCAATCGGAGGAGATGAGGCCAACGCTCTAGAGGAAGAAGAAATCGGAGTTGAAGCCTAGGACGCTTTCTCCGACTGGGGTTTCGTGGGGCGTTTTTTCTTTTCAACGCTCGCCGGTTCACTTTCGGAAGACTTGTCGGGCTGATCGACAGGTTCGGTACCCGCGGAGAGACTCAGATCGAAACAGTCTCGACACCGAGGCTCGTACGATTCGATAGCTCCAATCAAAACCCTGGGGCCTCCGGAGACCAGCCGCTGCGAGTGATTTGCAGGACTACCGCAGACGACGCAAATGGCGTGCAACTTGGTCACATACTCCGCGATGGCCATGAGCTGGGGTATCGGTTCAAAAGGATTCCCCAGATAATCCTGGTCGAGTCCTGCAACGATAACCCTCTTTCCCATCGCCGCGAGTTCCTGACAGACTCCCACCAGATCGGAATCAAAAAACTGACCCTCATCAATTCCCACAACGTCGGCGTCTGCCGCCAGGAGTAGAATTTGAGACGCTGTGGCCACGGGGGTCGATCGTAGAGTGGATTCGTCATGGGAGACGACCTCTTCCTCTGGGAAACGGGTATCCAGGGCTGGTTTGAAGATTTCAGTCCGCTGTTTGGCGATCCGGGCGCGCTTCATCCTGCGGATTAATTCCTCTGTTTTTCCACTGAACATGGAACCGCAGACGACCTCAATCCAGCCGGTTCTTCGTGATCTTGTCAGTACGTGAGGTTCCACGGTGGATACAGGAGTGCGATGATGGTCGAGCAAAACGAAGATACGGAATCGAGGGGAGGCCGTCTACGCAACCCGACGCCCCAATTGCAGAACTCAGATACTCCCGAGTACGGTTGACGGCACCCAGCCCCTTCCTCCATTGGGAATTTGGACGAAGGTGAAGTCAGACACTTCAGTGCGCATGATTACGATAACACCCTCATGCACTCGCATCACCTCGTTTGATCCGGCATCTGCCTGTTCGAGCAAAGCGACCTCGCTGGCCAAGACAACTGCTTTTTGATCCATGGGCGGCCAGGCCGAAGTCGCAAAGGCATGAATGAGAAGCGCCGCCCCCAACACTCCTGCCGCAAACCTGCCGCGTCGCCACCACGATCCGTCAAGCCTCAAGATAATTTTGGCCAGCGCTAGAGCAATCAGGATTGCATACGCCATAAAACCGGTCCAGAAGGACACGTCGATAGGAAGGACACGTGTGG
>CALBJU010000052.1 GCA_937893205.1 uncultured Bacteroidota bacterium | reverse complement strand
GAAAGTAAGAAACGATATCCGTATCCTTTTTCGGATATGACCCGTATCACGATGTTTTAACACTCACGAGGAATACCATGGTCTGGATCATCATAGTCGGCTTTGTAGCTGGCGCGCTCGCTAAATACATAATGCCGGGCAAAGACGATGGCGGATTTGTAATGACAACCGTGCTCGGAATCGGAGGCGCATTTGTCGGTAATTGGCTGGGCGGTTTTTTCGGCGTCGCCAGAGTGCTCGACGGACTTATTGGTTCGATCGTCAGCGCGACTCTCGGAGCCCTGTTGATCCTCTGGGTCTACAACAAGTGGTTCAGAAAATAGAATTGACTGACCTTGTCTTGTCATAGAACAGGGTCTTGTGATTGATCAGGGCGGGCTCGCTGATTTCAGGGAGCCCGTTCTAATTTTTCTACACCTAGCACGAGCGTGAACACGACCGTGAGACTCGCGCTGACTTCAATCTCACCTCCTGCAAACGCGTCTGCCTGAACAGCCTTTCCAGCAGAGGAAATATCCATGGCCGCCTCCATCCGCATTACCACCGGCCGAGGCACAGAAACGCCCTGTTCGTTGATCTGAACGACATTGCCGACAACGCTTCCAAGCGTTTTGGCCATAACGCCGGCCTTTTCGCGAGCCCGGTGAGCAGCCTTCGCGTAAGCCTGGAGCTCGACCTGATCTCGATCGTCGAGGCCATACTGGATACTATGGATGCGATTGGCTCCTTTACTGACGATTTTTGCTACCAGATCCGGCAAAATATCCAGATTCATGACCTTTACAACCACGTCTCGGGAGGCCTCGAAACCAGACTCTATGTAGATTCTTCTCTCGGGATCGTACTCACGTTTCGGGGTGAGACGGAGGCTTGCCAACTGAATGTGCTCTTCGTTGATACCCATGGCCCTTACGGCGTTCATGGCCTCCGCCGAAGCGAGTGCGTTTAGTGCGCGCGCCTGATCGGGCAGTAGGTTGTCGGTCACTACTCCAAAGCGGATCGTTACCATATCCGGAGCGATCTTTATCACACCCCGTCCAGACACCGTTATCGTCCCCGTTTGGGCGACTGCGACGGGTACTGAGAGTAAACTTGCTACCAGAATGATGGCTGAGACGCCCACCATCCGAGTCAGACGTGTAGTGAATCTCGAACAATACATGTGAACTACCTCATCAATATCTGCTGGTTTACCTGAATTGACGGTCTTGTGTCCGTCAGCCGTTATCAATTGCAAGTAGCGTTCCAGTTACGGTTCGCATCTTTTCTACGGGTACAGGCGATCCAGCGTTCTGGCAAACGGAATGGTTTCACGCAGATGGTGGATTCCGCAAATCCAGGTCACCGTGCGCTCGAGACCTAGCCCAAATCCCGAGTGCTGGACAGATCCATAGCGGCGAAGATCGAAGTACCACTTGAAAGCCTCCTCTGGTAGTCCATGGGCTCTAACCTGGTCCTGAAGAAAAGAAAGATCCGTTGCGCGTTCGCCCCCACCTACAATTTCACCATAGCCTTCAGGGGCCAATACGTCCATCCCAAGAGCCAGCCGATCATCTTCCGGGTCCCGTTTCATGTAGAAGGCTTTGAAACCATGTGGGAAGCGGTGCACGATAATGGGACGATCAAAATTCCAGGTGATCAGAGTCTCGTCGCTTCCCCCAAAATCTGACCCCCACTCGAACTGCCGTGCAGACTCTACCCATTTGGGGAGATTCCGGAGCTCTTCCTCGATTTCGTTCGTACGGCGCTGGATTTCGATCTCTCGTGCGTCAGTCTTGCGTTTCTGCCATTTTTTAGCCTGCCCGTATGCTGCCTTGCCTTCTTCGCTTTCCGCGGCTATGTCTTTCTGCTCCTGCTCAATGGCCACAATCTTGTTTGCCACCATTTGCGCCGTCTTTTCACTCTTCAAAATGTCGACGGCCTCTGAATAGGTGATCCGAGGATACCCTCCAATACTCCGCTTGAGAGGCTCCTGATCTCGCTCGAGAACCTCAAGCTCTGCCTGACAGTCCCTCAACGCATCAGAGACGATTCGAGATAACATGTCTTCGGCCAACTGCATGGCTCCATCGAGATCATAGAAGGCCATTTCGGGCTCTATCATCCAGAATTCAGTCAGGTGTCGACGTGTTTTGGACTTTTCCGCGCGAAAGGTTGGTCCGAAAGTGTAAATCTTGCCGAACGCCATCGCCATCGCCTCGCCGTGCAATTGACCGCTCTGCGTCAGATAAGCAGTCCGTCCGAAGTACTCCATCTCAAACAGCGTAGACGTACCCTCCACCGCCGTTCCCGTCAAGATGGGGGCATCCATCTGTAGAAACCCGCGGCCCTGGAAGAATTCGTGGATCGACATGGTCACACGGTTACGGATTCTCAAAATGGCCCATTGCCTTTGGCTGCGCAGCCAGAGGTGCCGATGGTTCATGAGAAAATCGACGCCGTGTTCCTTGGGCGTGATCGGGTATTCCTCGGCTTTGTGAATCAGGACAGCAGAACTAACCTGGAGCTCGAATCCGCCGATCTGTCTATCATCGATTCCGACCACTCCCTTCAATTCAAGTGAACTTTCCCTTGTTGCATCGTCCGCAGCGCTCCACGAGGTGTCATCTACAGCGCTCTCGTTGACGACGCACTGGCACAGTCCGGTACCATCCCTCAGGACCAGGAAGTGAAGGCCCTTCGAGCTCCGTTTGTTGTAGAGCCAACCCCTGAGGGTCACCTCTTCCCCAACGCAGTCGCTGAGTGAGTCTATCGATGAGTGGTCAGGAATCATGGGGTTCGGCACTGCTGATCGGTCGTCACTGTCGACCGGGTCTATCATTCCCGGAAATAGGGCATTCCCAGAAATAGGGCATTGCCAAAAATAGGGAATTGGGTTCTAACGATGTGGGTCCGGCCGCCTGATGGCGGCCGGACCCACAAAAGAATCAATGAAAAATCGCACCGGCGCCAGAACGGGACAGCTATTGCCGTAGTTCTCCCATCCAGTTGGCAAGCTTTCTCTCTCCCGCTACCGTTGAATGGATCAATTCGAACGTTCCAAACCCATCCAGATCTGCGAATATGAACTCGGCCTGCCCTTCTCCCGGGATATTGTTGAATTGCCAAATCTCATACGGAGACATTCCTCTATCAAAAAGATGTGGTTCTATGGCCGTTGGCGTTCCATATCGTACGAGGGTCCGACCCCGATCCGTGTTCCATCCTTCATCGAAACTGTTGGTGTAACGATCGTTCGCGTACTGAATCAGCGAGTAGAAATCTTCCTGATACTCGTTGATCGGTGTATTCGGATTGGGATCTCGCACGGTCCAGAACCGCTGAAAAAATCTACGGCGCTCGTCGAGATCACGGATGCTTCGGATTCGCCTGCGTTCCGTATCGGACGCGATAATATCTATGTGTTTGATCATACGGTCGATTTCTTCTTCGGTCATCCTCGCGTATTGGCTCGACTCGAACGACTCTTCAACAGATACGACAGGCTGCTCGCGCTTAACGTCGGGGTTGTAGACAAAGAACTTCCTGGACTGCTCCGAAATCGACTCGTTATTCTCGTTCAAAACCGCGATTCGCAGAAAATATGATCCGCTTGGAAGCTCACGGATGTTGAACGTGCCGACCAACACATCGGGTGAAGTGACGTCGCGTTGCGAACGCTTTTGATACTTGGCCATCGGCTGAGGAAGATTCGCGTCGGCCAGATAGCTGAATACGGTGTAGCGACCCGTATTTGACGGCACCTGATCCAGATTATATACCTCTGTGTAGTAGTAGAGCACATTCAGACCCGAGCCGTAAAGCTGATTGGCGTTCGGGCGGATCAGCATTCCGTTTTTATAGAACAAGTTTTCACGCTCCTGGCTCTGAACAATCGATGATGCCAGAGTGATATCAGAAAGCCGAACCAGCGACTCGCTCGAATAATCGGGCACGATGACATCGCGCCTCATTTCGACTGAAGACCGTCCAATGGATTCGTTCTCGGAAATCGAGACCTGCAGTTCATATTCGCCGGGCGGTATCACGGCTCTCACCTGATGGACGAAATGCTGACCTTCCGATAGACCAGTGGTGTCCGGGATCACGAAACTCAGGTTTAACTGATCTTCCCAGACGGGATCGTTTGGTGTGCCCTCAAGCACTGCCTGGGTTGATCGCACGACAGACATATCGATCGGGAGCTCGGCCAGGAAGCCTTGCTCATGGGCAACATAGGAAAGCGTGGCAGCTTCGAAGGAGAGGTAAAACTCGACGAGAGTAGCTTCGGCTTCAAATGCGAAAGAAGCGTGGTCCACGTCCAGTTGCACCGGTGTCAATTGCATCGGCGCAGCCATCGCCACGGCAACGCTCGACTCCGCGTCCTGCGCTGAAGAAGGCGACACAACCAAATAACCGAAAAAGACGGTAGCGAGTAATAGTAAAACTGTTCTGCGCATCAGTAGGCGGGGTTTGTGATACGAATGACCCGGCCACTTTCACGCGTACAGCGTGCAGGCCAGGTGGAGGGCATATTCTGCGCCAACATACTTCCGTAATCTACAGAGACCTCTAAATGAGCGAGAGGTTTCCTTTCCCAATGGTAGAGGC
>CALBJU010000051.1 GCA_937893205.1 uncultured Bacteroidota bacterium | reverse complement strand
GCTTCCCAGCACGATGCGGGGACGGTATATCTGGCTCAGAATGGCAAGCGGGACGAGGATTTCACCCCGTACCTGTGGCGCTCGACGAACAATGGCGAGTCATGGGAAGACATCGCGGGTGGTATCCCATCCGGGCCCATCAATGTGGTGACCGAAGACCCGAATGATGCCAATATTCTATATGTGGGCACCGATCTGGGGGTCTATGTATCGATGGATAAGGGGGAGAGCTGGTCGTCCCTGGCTGAAGGATTGCCCACCACGTTTGTAAGCGATCTATCGGTGCATCCGACGGAAGATATTCTCATCGCATCCACGCACGGACGTGGGATCTATGTGATGGATATTCGGCCGCTTCACAAACTGAGTGACGAATCGACGGGTGGATTGACCCTTCTCCCGCCGGAAGATGGCCGTCGGTCGAGTGGATTTCGTTCGCCATCCCTTCCGGCCATGTTCTATTACACTGTGCCTGAGGCCGGAGAGGTCGCATTCAGTATCAGCAACGCTGACGGAGAGCAGGTGGGAGGCATGACCGAGAATGCGATTGTGGGTCTCAATTCCGTTGAATGGAATCTCATTGGCTCCAATGATGAAATGGTCTCGGAAGGCGAGTATACCGTTACGATCAGCCAGGGCGATGCTTCGTCTGAAGCAACATTGACCATCAAATAGCCAACATTTCGATTGGGGTAGTGGCGTGATGGAATCGGCTGTACTAAGACTGCATTGTCCCGATCAAAAGGGACTTGTAGCCCGCGTTTCGGCGTTTGTGTACAAACACGGCGGCAACATTCTTGCTGTCCACCAGCACGTCGAGGATCTGGGAAATCGTCTTTTCATGCGGATTCACTTCGGATCCCTGGACCTCGAGGGGACTCGCGACAAGTTGGAGGAGGACTTCCAGCAAATCGCGGATGATCTGGAAATGGTCTTCGCGTTCACCTACTCGGATCAGCGAAAACGAATGGCGTGATGGTCTCGAAATACGATCACTGCCTCCAGGATCTGTTTTCCAGGCATCAATACGGCGAGCTCAACGCTGACATCGCGCTGGTGGTGAGCAACCATCCTGACCTGCGATCTCTGGCTGAAGATTTCAACACTCCCTACTTCCACGTGCCGGTCAATAAGGACAACAAGGCAGAGTCAGAAAAGGCCACGCTGAAGTTATTCGAGGAGCACCAGGTCGATTTCGTGGTGTTGGCCCGATACATGCAGATACTCACCCCGCTTGTGCTGGGCAGGTACCCAAACAAGATCATCAACATTCACCACGGATTCCTGCCCGCGTTCATGGGGGCGAAGCCTTACCATCAGGCCTATGAGAAGGGGGTCAAGATCATTGGTGCTACGGCTCATTACGCGAACGAGGACCTTGACATGGGCCCGATCATCTCGCAGGAAACCGTTCATGTGAACCACTCCCACAGCGCCGAGGATATGCGGAGACTGGGACGAGATGTTGAGAAACAGGTCCTGGCCAGAGCGGTGAATGCTCACATCGAAGACAAAATCATGTTTTACAACAATCGGACGATTGTATTCGATTCGCTGTATTGACGGGTCTCTGGGCCCTTTTCACGCGTTTCATCATGCACAGGATGTGATTCTATGATTCAGACATGCGTTTTTTCGAGAAAGTGTTCGATTTTAGGAGCATGTTTGGCCGCTGTCCTGTTACTTGGTGCTGTGGACAGCGCTGCTCAATACCTCGGCCCAGGAGATTTCGAGTATCCTTTGATCGAATTCGATGCCCGTATTTCGTACGGGGCTGATGATTTGCAATATGCCGATCTCCGACTTCCGGATGGAGACGGTCCGCATCCAGTCATCGTATTGCTACACGGTGGGTGCTGGCAGGGTCTTCACCGGCCAAGGCATGTAGAGCGGTTGGCCGTCGCGTTGACCGATGCAGGATGGGCAACGTGGAATCTGTCCCACCGCCAGGCCCCAGATGCTGGGGGAGGATGGACGGGCACGTTTGAGGATGTCAGCAATGGCATCGATCGCCTTCGAAAGGTGGCCCAGAAGTACGAGCTGGATCTGGACGCGGTCGTCACGATGGGACATTCGGCTGGCGGCCATCTCGCGATTTGGGCGGGAGCGCGGTCGCAAGTCCCTGAGGGAAGCGAAATCCACTTTGAAGATCCGCTCCCACTGGCTGGCGCTATCAGTCTGGGCGGTATTCCAGATCTGAGGGCGCACTACAACCAAGAGGTCAATCCCTGCGGAAAAGGGGTGACTGATTTGATGGGCGGCAAGCCTTCCGCAGTTCCTGAGCGATATGCCCACGCCTCGCCCGCTGAGCTGCTTCCAACAGGCACAAAGCAGCTGATTCTACATGGCGTGGATGACTACGTGGTCCCTGTATCGTTGGTGGAAGCCTATGCTGGGCAAGCGAATGCGGCTGGGGACGATGTTCAGTTGGCCGTCATACCCGATGCCAGCCACTTCGAGATGATCGCGCCGTCCTCTGTTGCCTGGCAGGAGCGGGTGAAACCGGTCCTCATGCAGTTCCTGGACGAAGTTCGGAAGTGATGTACGGCCCGATTCGGTGCAGGAATGCTGCTCCTGAGCGGCGCCATTATGATCCTGATCGCCTTCGCTACCGTGAGAATTCAGGCGGTGAAAGCGGCCCGCGCGGCCCCCGTTGACAGCATTCGATATGAATAAGGGGGTCTAGTCCCTGCTTCCACAACCGGCCATCTGAAATGCGCCGATGCGGGTAGAATAGTGTTCGGCGCCTGCTTTGAGGTAGTCACCCACGTACCAGATAGTGCAGTCGTCCGACGGGTCGACTGCGGTCTGGGTGTAGTCTTCCCACCTGAGTGTGTTTTTCTGGGACTCCTCGCCTTCGACCAACACGGCTTCGCGTAGCGTAAGCTCACCAAGGGGGTCGCCGTCCAGGCGACCCGCGAATCGCTGGCCCGGGTAGTCTGGCAGTCCGCCAAAGGAATACCCGATGCCGATGTTACCATTCTTGTCCATCGCAGGACTGGCCATCCAGCGGTACTGTCCTTCCGGGGCGTAAGTGCCCTCCTGATACAGTTCGATATCGCCCCCGTCGTTGATCCGGAATTCGTACCAGCGAACACCGCCCGCACCGCCCGCTGTGTTCACTGAGTGAACGGCTACAATCGACTGCACGTCGCCACGACGGCGGTAGACGAGACGCGCCATGATCTTGTCTCCCTGCGAATCGAGACGCTGATCGGTACCGGGCTGCGGAACGCATTCCTTCAACTGGCCACCGCACAGATAGTGATAGGGGGTCACCATGATCTTCTCCGGTCCCTCAAGGCGAGTTTTGGAGGCATCTCGCCAGTTGACGAAGAATTTCCAGGCGTAGATACCGTCATCCTCAAGCACGCCGTTCAGCTGGCTGCCGCCTGTGGCCATGATGATGTTGGGTGCGCCGCGATCCGGGGTCTCGAAGCCGTCGACCCCGGCGTTGTTCAAGAAGTTGACGTCATTGATAATCAGGCATTGCTCGGTAGCCATTTCGCCCATCAACATCGCGTGACGGTCTACCACGCATGCGTGTTTCTCGATAATATCATCGCCTGTACTGGTTGGAACGTAGTACCCATCGGGCCATACTGCGGGGCGGGGATAGTCTGGGAAGAGCGGACGTACAAATTCGTACCGGTAGTAGGAGCCAAATGGATCAGAGGAGGTCGAGAGGGCATAACACATCGCGAAGCCGCCCTTGCTCAGGCGCGGCGCCGCGCGCTGCTCCGTTCGAATCGAATCTCGCTCGTACAGCTCTTCCTTGGTAGGGTGCTGAAGTTTTTTGGCTCGCCCGGGCTGCAGATTTTGTCCAATCATACTCTCTTTTGCCGGATCACCATCCTTGCGCGCAGCAGGTTCATCTT
>CALBJU010000050.1 GCA_937893205.1 uncultured Bacteroidota bacterium | reverse complement strand
ATTGCGATGCTCAACTACATCATCGGATTTGGATCTGGTCTGTTTGGAGCATCTCTGACCATCGAGCAAATATTGGGCTGGGGGCTTGCGCCGCTCGCGTGGACCATCGGAATTCCATCAGAGGACATCGTTAAGTTCGGCTCCCTTCTGGGGACGAAGGTGATTGCGAACGAGTTCGTGGCCTATCTGAATCTCGCTGGATTGATAGCGGAGGGGGCCCTACATCCTAAAACGATTGTGATGGCCACTTTCGCTCTGTGTGGTTTTGCCAATCTGTCTTCCATTGCGATCCAGATTGGAGGCATTGGTCCCCTTGCACCGGAACGAACGTCTGACCTTGCCAAGCTGGGAGTTCGAGCCGTCCTTGCCGGTACGTTTGCCAATCTCATGACGGCGACCATCGCAGGAACCTTGATGTAGACAGGGACGCTTCGGGGTGCTATTTTTCGGCCCCGAAGAGCACTTTCATTCGTGCCCAGGAAGGTGTCGGCCTGAACTGGCCGTTTTTCAGAATGTAGGCTGGCTTCCAGCGCATCTCGGTCATCGCGCGCATGGCGATCCGGTCCAGCGTGGGATGAAGGCCATACAGTTTCTTGATAGCTCTTGGTACGCCTTCCTTACTCAGGGCTATTTGTAAGAAAACAGCGCCGGAAATGCCTTTTCCTTTGAGGCTGTCAGGCACCTGGATGGGGATCTCCACGCCCAGTTTCGTAATGCTTATTGGATACCTGAAATGGCGTATCAGAATCTGGTACGCAACGCGTTTATACTCTTTGATGAGGGGCTGAACGTCGCCTTCAAGGTTGACTACGGTAATTTTTGGCACTACGTATTTTTCAAAAAGGGAATCAACCAATTCTGGCTCATTTCTGAAGAGTTCGATCAGACTCTCTTTTAGATACTGATTGAACTTGCGCTGGGCCAATTCCATTTGGCTGTTGGACGTTCCATCTATCGACAATGACAGCAAGAAACTCCCGGGTACTCCCATGTCTTCCATGGTTTCCAGCGGGCGGTAAGCGTTCGTCGTATCAGCCCCCACCTGCCACCAAATGGTGGAGTTGCCATACCATCCCTTCGGAGTAGATACAGGTATGTTTTCCTCCGGACCGCATCCCGCGATAGAGGCTCCTGTAGTCAGAATCAGTATGATGGTCCAGATCCGATGCATGAGAGTAAAGCAATGACGTGAGTAACCCCCATTTGGTCCTAAAAGACACGTAGAGAGCCAAAATGTTGCGACATCCGTGCCTCACGGGCAAAGATAGGTCTGGAATCGGAGCTCTCAACAACTGAATCGATCAAGGGAAGGATTCGAGCTACGCTGACGTGCGCCTTATCGACGTGATGTTATGCTGCGCTTTCGCTTACGAGACGCACAAAGTACTGTCGGCGGTCCATGGCCACGACCTTCACCCGGCTTCCGGCCGAGATAAAGTCTCCTTCTGTGACCACTTCGATGCGCTCGCCGTCGATCTCAGCAATGCCGGTGGGGCGAAGAGGTGTCACGGCTGTCCCCTTTTTCCCCAGATATCGAGCTCGCTGCTCACTCTCACGGGCAATCAGCTTGTCGTCAGTTCGGAGACTGGCCGAGAGGATGAACTGGTTCCAGGCTCCCGACTTCCACAACCACCAGAAGCCCCCCCCGGAAAGCAAACTCGCCGAACTCATCGCCAATACGCCACCCAGCACTCCCGCCTCTAAAAACGCGACGGCAATTGCCGTCAGCAACATGACCGCTCCAATGATTCCGACGACATTGAGTCCGGGAATCAAGTACACTTCGGCGACTATTAGGAGTACACCGAGAATAATTAATGCGATAGGAATGAGCAATTTCGCACTGGGTTGGGTGATACGGACAATTGGGTTTTACGGACACCGTAAGCACATGGTTTACGTACGTGCGATTGGATGTTTCACCAATATATGGCAGTTGCATCCCACCCGCATATCGGTACGGACTTATGCTTGATCCGATTCCGATTCCGACTCCGATTCCGGTTTCGATTCCGCGAGACGTTTCACGGCTCTGACCTGGACACGGGCACCCTGCACATTGACGACCTCAACGGGTGTTCCGCTGTCAATAAACTCTCCATCGGTTACCACGTCGACCCTTTTTCCACTTATTTCGGCAGACCCGGATGGTCGCAGGGGTGTGGTTGAGAGTCCGTTTTTTCCCATGAATTCGAAATGGGAGTCGGCAGAAGTGTAGCCGATGTCACTCGATAGGGCGGGTTGCAGAACGAGCTGATTGAATCGCTCGGATCGGGGCAGATATCGCCCAAGTGAGAAGAGTAAGATGATAAACAGGACGAAGGTCGCCGCAAGCGTCGTCACAGCCGAGCTGACCTGGGGTCCCGAGGGAAAATCGAATCCAATGTTTCCAATCAACGACACTCCGAGAGCAAATACCACGGCGATCAATCCGGTCACGCCCGCAATCCCAAAGCCCGGGATAACGAAAATTTCTGCCAATAGAAGTCCGACACCCACCACAAAAAGGGCGACTTCCCAGTTTTCTACCAGGCCAAGCAAGTACAGGGGGCCGAAAAACATCGTAGCCCCGATTGCGGCCATCAATCCCGGAAATCCGACACCCGGGGTCTGCAGTTCGAAATACAAGCCTCCCAGCATCATCAACATCAATATGGATTGCACGACAGGAGAGCCAAAAAATCTCAGGATTCTTTCGGCCGGTCTGAGCGCATGCGCGACGCGGGGAGCCTCTGCAAGCCCGTAGATAGCAAGTAGTTCGTCAATGGAGGTCAATTCTGCATCCGCTACTCCGAGCTTCACGGCTTCCTTTGTGGAAAGGGTGAGCACCTGACCTGCTTCGATCACACCCTCCACTTCCAGTTCCTGATCCACCATGGATTCCGCGATGAGCGGGTCACGACCGTTGGCCTCGGCTGTGGCTCTCATGAGACCTCGCATGTAGCTCTGGTACTTGTCTGGAGCTGCTTCGCCGCCAACCCCTTCCACTACCGTCGCAGCGCCGATCGAGGCCCCCGGGACCATAACGATCTTATCCGCTGCATAGGAAATCAGCGCGCCGGCAGAAGCGGCATTTTTGTCGATGAAGGCAATGGTGGGAATCTCCGAGTTGAGTATCGACTTTCTGATTTCATCGGCAGCGTCCATCAAACCGCCGAATGTATCGATGTTGAACACAATCAGCCCGGCCTCAGCAGTTTCGGCGTCTTCGACTGCGCGTTCAATGTAACGTGCCAGGCCGTTGTCAATCATTCCCTGGACCGGCACGATGAACACCGTTCCGCTCAACTCTTCTTCGAAGGTGAGATTCGATGATTGCGCCCAGAGCGAAGGTGCGAGGGCGAAGGAGGCCGTGAGTAAGAGAATGCTTTTTTTGAGGGAGAGCGTTTTCATGGGCCGATCTTCATTTGTCCGAATTCACGGTGTTCGGTTCAGGTTTGCGACTCAGTCGAGAGATTCAGGGGTCAATCAGTACGGGAGTTCCAATGTCAACAATTTCCCAGAGCCGATCCAGTTGAGTGTTGGTAATGGCGATACACCCTTGCGTCCAGTTGCTTCGCACACCGGTGCCATCTCCGTGGATTTCGATCCAGCCGCCCAGTTCGGTATTCATCGGCGGCATCGAAAACGATTCTTCCGCTCTCAGTATGGATTCGTACTGGGTTTTGGTTATCAGGCTGTCGCTTCTGCCCCGCTCGGCATCCTCAGCATTTGGATAGTTCAGCACAAAAGCTTTGTAAAATTGGCTGTTTTCGTTCTTGGAAGCGATAAAAAACTGGCCTTCAGGAGTTCGCCAGTGATCAGGCTCTCCGTCACTTCCGCGTCGCTCTTTATCTGCGAAAAAATTATAGCCCAGGTCCGTGGGCATGCGGGCGATCAGATTCGCGCCGCGATAGGCGAACAAGGTCTGAGATGTTTTCGAAATGCGAATCCACACGTTGGAAATATCATCGGATCGAATCATCCCATTGGCGCCATCCATGGTTCGAACGCGCCTCCAGCCATTCCAATTGGGATCGTCGTCCTCGATGACGTACACGGATTCCCGCAACTTCAGGTGCATGTACGGGCGCGTCGAATCCGCCAGATGATACAGAACGGTCTTGGCGTCAGTGGTGTAGTAAACGTCCATGTCGGTATTCATGGACTGACCTGCGGCCACACCAGTCACTAGAAACAGGCCGATGAGTACACCAATGCGCAGATACTGCATATTCTCCCTGGGATGCATGGGAGGGATACCCCGGACCGTGTCGCAGGATCCGGTTATTTTACCTGCGGCGTGTCACGAATAATGGAGTAGGCTTCCAGGACAGCATCGATATCGTTCAGCGAGCTGACATGACCTGCCGCAGCTTTGGCCTTCTCGTCGCCGTTGGCGGGGGCGAACGAGCGCCCACAGACAGCCATTGCGCCTACATCTCCGTTGGTGTCACCCACGAACGCAATTTCATCCATACTGACCTCGCAGGTTTCGGCCAGCCATGGGAGTCCCTCGGCCTTCGTGAGTCCGCCAGCCACGACGTCGATGCTGATGTGGGTGTGAAAGGTATGATAGCCCGGGTGATTCGATGCGACCCACTCGCTGATACGGGTCAGCGCGCTCATCAAGTCTGCGTGCGATCCGCCCGCCAGGGCTGCCTGAGAGCGCTTTCCGTAATCGATAAACAGGCCAGGCTTCGAGGCGACGACTTCCTCCATGAACCGGCGAATGTCGGAAATTCGCTCCTGAACCTCTTTCGTGAAGTTGGGGTGCCAAGAAGAGTGAGCACTGACAGGATCGAACATTCCCGCACCGGCCTCGAATAGCGTGGGGGTTTTCAGGCCGAGTACCTGTGACATGGCCTCGACATACGCGTAGCTGCGGCCAGAACAAATGGAGATGGCCGGTAGATCAGCACGAGACCCAGGCAAGCCGGCTTCGCGTGCCAAGTGTGCCAGTTCGCTCAACCGATCCAGGCGGAAGGGTTGGTAGGGCATGGACAGACACCCGTCGATGTCCGAGACGAATAGTCTAATCATGGCTGAGTTGAACTCAACTGTAGGTCTTTGCGAGATCCTCAATCAGCTCGTCCGAGATCCCCATCGTGCTGAATCCGCCGTCGTGAAAGAGGGTCTGCATGGTGACCATTCTGGTCAGGTCGCTCAACATGCTGACGGTATAATCTGCACATGATTCGGCGTCTGCATTTCCCATTGGAGCGATTCGCTCTGCGAATTTGAACATTGCGTCGAAGCCCGCGATTCCTGATCCTGCCGTTGTGACGGTCGGGCTCTGCGAAATAGAGTTGACTCGAATTTTTCGTTTCCCCAATCGGTATCCGTAGGATCGTACGATGCTCTCAAGAAGAGCTTTTGCATCGCCCATTTCTGAATACTTTGAAAACGTGCGCTGAGCTCCGATGTAGGTCAGTGCCACAACAGAACCGCCATCTTTCAGGGCATGCGTGGTAGTAGCAGAATGAAGCACGCGGTGAAGGCTGATGGCCGAAATATCCAGGGATTTCTTGTACCACTCATAGTTCAGGTCCTCGTAGGGCCTGTTTTTTCGAACGTTTATCCCCATTCCAATGGAGTGGACGATAAAATCAATCCCGCCAAACTCGGTTTTGGCTTCTTCGAACAGAGCGTCCAACTCTTCACCGCTCGTGGCATCTGCCCACACGATAGATGATTCTGTTTTTCCGGCTAGTTCGTCCAGGCCGCCAAGCCGCCTGGCTACCGGAGCATTGGAGAGGATGAATCTGGCTCCCTCTCGATAGGCAGCCAGGGCGATCTTCCACGCAATGCTGCTGTCATTCAGTGCGCCCATAATGACGCCCTTTTTCCCTTCGAGGAGACCGTGTCCGCTCATAATATCATGTTGGATGATGGCTT
>CALBJU010000049.1 GCA_937893205.1 uncultured Bacteroidota bacterium | reverse complement strand
TAGTGGACGTGGTAAACGACACCCATCTTGTCGCACTCCCGAAAGCGGACACGATGACGGTACAAGTGGGGGGCGTCTGGCATTCGATGAAATCGGTTGAGCTCGGTGTTTCGAGATTGGACTGACCGTCATTCCAGGTCAGCCCGCGGTACTAGGCCTCTTTGAAAGCTCCCATCGAATCGAAATTATTGATCCGCGCCGTCAGCAGATCTTCCGTTGAGAGTTTCTGAAGCTCGGTAAGGTTACTCGCAATCGCTCTACCAACGCCTTCAAACGTGACGTCTGGGTCGCGATGGGCACCTCCCATGGGTTCGCCGATGACTTCGTCGACGATGCCAAGACTGATAAGATCTGGTGCCGTCAATTTTAATGCTCTGGCCGCCTCTTCCTTGTAGTCCCAGGACCTCCAGAGAATTGCGGAACAGTTTTCCGGCGATATTACCGAGTACCAGGCGTTTTCGAGCATCAACATCCTGTCTCCAACTCCGATGCCGAGCGCACCGCCGGAGGCTCCTTCTCCGATAACTACGACGATTATCGGAACGGGAAGCCTGGCCATCTCGAACAGGTTCATCGCAATGGCTTGCGCCTGGCCGCGTTCTTCGGCTTCTTGCCCCGGAAACGCGCCCGGTGTGTCGAGGAGCGTTATGATTGGTTTACCGAATCGAGCCGCCATTTTCATCAATCGAATTGCTTTCCGGTAGCCTTCCGGATTCGGCATTCCGAAACGACGGTATTTACGGCTCATCGTGTCCCGCCCTTTCTGGTGGCCCAGAATCATGACCGTCTGGTCTTTTGAACCGTATCGCGATCCTTTGAATTTCGCGAATCCGCCCACGATGGCGGGATCATCACCGAACAATCGATCCCCGTGCAGCTCCACAAATCCCTCGGTCAGGGCCTCAATATGGTCGAGCGAATAAGGTCGATCAGGATGACGGGCAATCAGGACCCGCTGCCATCTGGTTAAATTCTGATAGATCGAGGTGCGAAGGTCCGACACTCGTTCCTCGAGAGCACTGATGGAGCTCGCAAGGTCTTCCCCTTCCTCTTCATTGCGAATCAGTCGCATTTCTTCGAGCTTCTCCTCCAGTTCAAACAGAGGCCGCTCAAAATCAAGTAAGTGGGCTTTTTTCTTCTGCTGCATGCAGTTAGGCCAGTTGGTGAGACTTACCCGAATCAGACGCGATCGCGCGTGGTGGGTGCACGAAAGGACGCCAATATGATCTCCAAATCGAGTCCTGGTGTCTGGTGAGTGACATAATACCAGTATGCTCGAACGATTTCACCGGACTCCAACTCATCAGCAGGCATCGTGTTCGTGACCGCGAAAACTCCGGGTCGAAGATTCCAGTTTTTTGGAATGAGGTCCTCATCCACTTTTCGGTGCCCGATCAGGGCCTTTTCGCCAAGGAGAACGCTCCACAGGCTCCAGAGTCGCTGAATACCGCTCCGGAGGTGTGAATTTCGGGGTGTCATGGTCGAAATAAGCCACAAAACAGGCGTCAGCGGAAGGACGATCAGAGAGAACAGCTTTTCAAAAAGACCTTTTGAGAAGGCAGACCTCAATTCCACAATCTCCGTGGGGTTGGCCGAAAGTGAACCGACGGACAGCCGGCTTACGGAAGATTTGCCAATGATGTGGTCTCGGCCTTCACTGAGCATGCGAAACTGCACGGATAAATCTTTCAGTTCGCGCATCGTGTTGAATATAGTCTGGTTCGACACGTCGCGAGCGGCGAAGACAATGTCGTCAAACTCTCGAATTCGCACGAGGTCTCGAAGATTGGTGAGCCTGCCCAGTCGATGGAGTCTCCGGGGCATTTGTTCGTCAGAAATGTCAGAGGGTGACGGGCCAAACTCTTCGTTCCCTTCGATCTCTTCGGATACGAATCCCAGTATTCTGAAAGGAGGGCGGGGATGGCCGATCAGTAATCGCTCGAGCCTCTGGGCTTCGGATTGCTCCCCGACCAAAATGGCCTTTCGAGGGCCCCTGGATCCACGACCGCTCGCGAATCTCCAAGACAACAGGAGCAGCAAAGCGAGAGGAAAACTCGCCACCACGACCCATCTGGAGAAGGCAATGGGCTGGATAAAAAACGAAAGGCTCGCCACAAACAGAAATCCTATTAGCAGGCCGATAAAAACGGGTGAACTCGGCCGCCGGCCGCCACGGCGGTATCCACCGGCGCTCGCGATCGCGACTACCGTCGCGATCGCGTATGCGGGAGCAGTAGTGAAATAGAACAGCGCCGATAGGCTGCCTCCGGTCTGTTCATATCTGAGGAAACCGAGGGCGAGGACACTCAAGTACACGCCGAGAAAATCGATCACCAGCGGAGCCGCTCTCCGGACGCTCGCTGATATCAGAGAAATACCTGCCCTGATCATGACCCCAGCGCGGAGCATGGACGCGAGAATCGTCGAGTGCTCGCCTTCAACATGTTTTTCAAGGAAGAGCAACATCGCACCATAGAACAGTCTCACGTATTTGAGTTCTCCCTTCTTGGTGCTTTCCCCTTTGTAGTGAATGATTTGAGTCGACGGTGTATACCAGATTTTCCAGCCCGCCTTCTTGATCCTGAAACAGAGATCGAGATCTTCTCCGTACATGAAAAAATCCTCATCAAAAAGGCCCGCACCGTTCTCCGAAAGCAACGCGTCTCGCCGGACCAGCATGCACGATCCGCTCAGGGCATCCACCTCCGATTCCTGATCCTGCTCCAGATACGTCAGATTGTAACGGCCGAAACGCTTGCTTCGGGGGAAGAGCCGACCGAGCCCCGTCATCCGGTAAAATGCTGTCTCGGGCGTAGGGAAAGAGCGCCGACTTTCGGGGGCGAAGGATCCATCAGGGTTCAGAATCTGGCAGCCGAGAGCGCCGCATTCGCCGTGCGAATCCATGAACGACTTCAGACGAACGAGAGTGTCTTCCTGAACAATGGTATCCGGATTCAGGATCAGGATGTATTCGCCTCTGGCCCTCAGGATTGCCTGATTGTTCGCGGCTCCGAAGCCCACATTTTGGTCGTTCGCTATCAGTTTGACGCTCGGGAATTCCCGGGAGACGGTCGCCAGCGAATCGTCGATGGAATTATTGTCGACGACCCATGTCTCGACGGACAGGTCTCTAGATGCCTGCTCGACAGATCTGAGCGTCTGGATGAGAAACTCACAGACGTTGTAGTTGACGATTACAACGCTCAGGTCAATGTGACCGGAGGGTTCTTCGTTCGCATGTGAGGGTGATGATTCCATTCATTTTAGATAGGGACGTCGTCCGGTACGCCTCTACTGCGGAAAACGGGCCCCAAGATACGGTTCATCACCTATGCAGGTCCCGAATGGTGCATTTTCGGCCCTGTCCTCCCCACCTGTTGCTCACACTCGGCGTAATACAGGGCTGGCGCCAAGGATTGGCGCAAGAAACGCTGTATCATGGCACCTGCATAATTGGTCGTCGCTTATTGACGTCGTTCCTTTTCAACAATGCCCATGCCGCTTCCAGCTCCGTATCGTCGCGAGATCAAGGCAACGCTGATGTTGGCGGGTCCCATTGTGGTGACTCAGCTTGCGCATATTTCGCTGAGTTTTGTCGATACCGTGATGGTTGGACGGCTCGGTCCGGACGCGCTGGCGGGCGTTGCGTTGGGCAATACGATCTTCTTCAACACACTGATTTTCTGCATGGGGGTTCTGATGGCTGTGGGACCCATGGTCTCTCACTCATTCGGAGCCGATGACCATGATGCGGTTGGTCGGAGCGTCAGGCAGGGTCTGTGGCTGGCTGCGAGCTTGTCGATTCCAGCATTCGCCTTCATCTACCACGGGGGATTCTTCCTGAGTCTGGCGGGCCAGACGCCTGAAAACGTGGCTTTGGCCGGCGCTTATCTGCGAGCCATTGGATGGGGCATCTTCCCCTTTCTCGGGTTTATTGCGCTGCGCTCTTTTATAGAAGCGGTATCCAGGCCGAAGGCGGTGACTTTCATCGCGATTTTCGGGGTCGGCCTGAATATCGGCTTGAATTACGTCCTCATGTTTGGGAAGATGGGCTTCCCCGAGATGGGTCTGGTCGGCACCGGTTGGGCTTCCACATGTGTTTACTCATTTAATTTTCTGGTTCTGTTGGCCTATGTGGGCTGGCAGAAAGCCTTCAAGGAATATCATATTTTTTCGAAGCTGGGCCGTCCCGACGGGCACTATTTCAACGAACTGTTCAGAATTGGGTGGCCAATAGGAGCATCGATTGGAATTGAAACGAGCCTGTTCATGGCTACAGTGATCATGATGGGCTGGATTGGAACGTCTCAGTTGGCCGCCCATCAGGTAGCTGTGCAGTGTGCGGCGTTCACTTTCATGGTGCCTCTTGGAATTGGAATGGCGACTTCGGTTCGCGTGGGACAAGCAATGGGAAAAAAGGATTTCTCGGGTGTCTCCGTAGCCGGATTCACTGGAATGGGTATCTCGGTCACATTCATGTGCGCAACAGCGCTGCTGTTTTTCTTCGCTCCTCGCTGGCTCGTCTCACTGTATCTCGAAATGGATGTACCTGCGAATCAGGCTGTGATCGCGCTGGCTGTAAAATTGTTGGCGTTGGCCGCCCTGTTCCAGATTGTGGACGGGATCCAGGTTGTCGCATTGGCCGCACTTAGAGGTATGAAGGACACGCGCGTACCCATGGTCCTGGCGGTGATTTCCTACTGGGGATTTGGTCTCGTCATTGGATACGTCCTGGCTTTTAAGTTCGGACAGGGAGAAACAGGACTATGGTGGGGGCTCGTTCTGGGTCTCGCAGCGGCCTCAATCTTATTGACGCGTCGTTTTTATAAAAAAAGTCATCTCAGCTGATTTGGCTCGGATAGTTCGATAATGGTGAACTGGGCGGTCTCAGTGATAGATCACGTGACGAAAGCCGTTTTGCACACGCAAACTTCGAAGCTATTTAGCCTGAAATTCAACAGCCCTGTGCTACCGTTTTCGCCTCTTTATGATTAGGTTTAGCCGCATTCTGTGATTTAGCAAACTGATTCAACTCCGCACTCTGGATGCCGCAGATTTTTTCAAGAAAGGCCAATGTTCTACCGTCGCTGTCACTGGCAGCTTCGGGCATAGGCGGCGTGCTCGCTATCGCATTTGTCTGGTACTATTTCTCACCGGAGTATACCGACGTAGGGTACGCACCCGAACAACCCGTAGAGTACAGCCACCAGCTCCACGTTGGAGAACTCGGGCTTGACTGCCAGTATTGCCACACGAATGTCAAGAGTGCTGAGCACGCGAATATTCCCGCCACGCAGACCTGCATGAACTGCCATAATCAGATCCGGAAGGAGTCACTGAAATTGCTCCCCGTTCGGGAAAGTTCGGTGACGGGAAAGTCGATTGAGTGGATAAAGGTCCACAAGCTTCCAGATTTCGCTCAGTTCAGCCACGCTATCCACACCAACACTGGTGTTGGGTGTGAGACCTGCCATGGGCGGATTGATGAGATGGAAGTGGTCGCGCAAGCTGAGCCACTTTCCATGAGCTGGTGTCTTGATTGCCACCGGAATCCGGAGCAGTATTTACGTCCCAACTCTGAGGTGACCACGATGGGGTATGAGTACCCTGAAGGCTTCATTGAACTGAATATGGTTCGTATCAAGGCCGAACACATTTTGCCTCCAACCAACTGCTCAGCCTGCCACTATTGATCGAACGGCCGTGAGGTCACACGAGGCATCAGCCGCTTATCGATACCCAACCGATTATGATCGAGCTTCCAATCATTGACGCAAATCCAACCGAGGGGGAAGCCCCCCGCGATCGGTATTGGAGAAGCATCAATCATCTTGAGAACACGGACGAGTTTCGCAAGATGAGTTCAGAAGAATTTCTCCCAGGTGCCTCGGACACGCCATCGGGAGCGAGTCGCCGCCAGTTTCTCCAGATCATGGGTGCTTCCATGGCACTGGCAGGATTGACAGCCTGCCGTCGCCCGATCGAAACGATTGTCCCGTTTGCCCACATGCCGGAAGACACCGTTCCTGGTGTTCCCATTCAGTATGCCACTTCCATGCCCTTCCGTGGCGTTCTTCGTCCCCTTCTCGTGGAAAGCTTCGACGGACGTCCGACAAAGATTGAGGGTAACCCTGAGCACGCCGACAGCCTCGGAAAGACCGGAGTCTACGAGCAGGCGTCCATCCTGAGCCTTTACGATCCGGATCGTCTCCGCCGCGTTTCTCGCGGCGATGTGAAAGCGGACTGGTCGGAATTCAAAGACTTCGCCCTGCAGTTGTCACCCGATTCTCGTGTCGTCCTGCTGTCGGAGGCCTCATCGTCGATGACGTTTGCCGCGGCCAAGCGTCAACTCGAGCAGCGATTTTCGTCCGTGAACTGGGTCACCTACGACCAGGCGGTGGGCAATAATGTGGCTCGTGGTGCGGAGGCAGCTTTTGGACGTGCACATCGCGGGGTATATGATATTGCCAGCGCAAGGGTAATTGTCAGTCTGGATTCTGATTTTCTCGGTTCCAGCAGCGAGGACCCGGTATCGAGCATGCGCGGTTTCGCTGCCGGCCGCGACGTGGATTCGGGCGATGAAATGAGCCGCCTGTATGTCATTGAGAGTGATTATTCCATTACAGGCGGTATGGCCGACCACCGTCTGCGCCTGAAATCTTCTGAAATCAGCTCCTTTGCCGCCGCGCTCGCCGCCGAGATGGGCGTCTACTCGGGTGATGGCGGTGTTCACTCTTCGCATGCATGGATCAGCGAGGTTGCCAGCGACCTGAGGCGAGCAGGCTCTGCAGGTCTCGTTGTCGCGGGTAGCAATCAGCCGGTAGGCGTTCACGCGCTCGCCGCCGCCATGAATGCGGCAATCGGGGCCGTAGGCACGACCGTCACGTATCTGGACGTTTTGGAGGACTCTTCGGACCCGGCCGCCGAGATGAGCCAGCTGATGGCTGACATGAGCGCCGGAAATGTTGACCTCGTAGTCACGCTGGGCGTCAATCCTGTCTATGAGGTCGCCGGATTCGGAGATGCCTATCAAACGGTTGAGAATCGTATCCACCTCAGTCTGTATGACGATGAAACAGCGCGACTTTCGACGTGGACTGTTCCACAGACGCATTACCTCGAAGAATGGGGCGATGGCCGCAGTCGAAGTGGCTACACCGCAATCATCCAGCCGCTGATAGCTCCGTTGTACGAAGATGCGCACTCGTCAATCGAACTGGTTGGTTTGCTGGGGAGTGCAAGCGAGCAATTTGGCTACGACATGGTTCGTGCCACCTGGCGCGAAAGATTGTCGGGAAATTTTGAAAAGGGATGGCGCCTGGTTGTGCACGACGGATTCGAAACTGGCTCCGCGTACGATGCGGCTTCCGTATCGGCCTCGGCTTCTGGAGTCGCAGCAGCGGCTGCCGAACTGAATGTTTCGGCGCACGAGGGGCTCGAGGTGGTCGTGAGCACGGATCCAACCGTCTTCGACGGCCGGTTCGCCAATAATGTGTGGTTGCAAGAATTACCTGATCCAACCACAAAGGTCGTCTGGGACAACGTTGCAAAAATGAATCCCGCAACTGCCGAGCGTCTTGGACTCGGATACGTTCTCGACGGCGGACAATATTTCACGGATACCGTGACCGTTGAGGCAAACGGCTACGATGTCGTTCTTCCCGTCTGGGTTCAGCCCGGCCTGGCCGACGACTCGGTTCAGATCACGCTTGGATACGGCCGCGAAATAGGCAGCGAACGCGAAGAACGTGTGACCAATTTTTTCGATCTGGATGATTTCACAGATGTGTACGGGCACGGCGCAATCTCGACGGGCGTCGGCTCCAATACTGCACTTCTGACGACGGGAGGAAGGATTTCGTCGGGTACAGTGACAAAATCCGGTTCCGGATATATGGTTGCCTCTACGCAGGATCACGGTGCCCTCAAGGAAGAAGGCATACAGGTACAGAAGCGTGGATTATTCCGCACGGCGACGGTCGAAGAATATCGGGCCAATCCGAAATTCGTCGCAGGTGGAGAACCTACTCCCATCCGAGAAGACTGGGAAGATTACCCAACGATCTGGGAGAAGGACCACCCCAAGAACGCAGACTACATTACGTCCTCCATCTACCATGACAATCAGTGGGGGATGGTGATCGACCTGAACACCTGTACGGGGTGCAACGCCTGTGTTGTAGCATGCCAGGCGGAAAACAACATTCAGGTGGTCGGCAAGGATCAGGTATCACGGGGACGTGAAATGCAGTGGATTCGCCTGGATCGCTACTTCGTCAGCGGCGATGGTGATTCATTTGACGATCCACAGATGGTCATGCAGCCTCTTCCATGTCAGCACTGCGAAAATGCTCCGTGTGAGGAAGTTTGTCCCGTCTCGGCGACGGTCCATTCACCGGACGGTACGAACCAGATGATCTACAACAGATGCATCGGAACGCGCTATTGTGCCAACAACTGTCCATACAAGGTGCGCCGCTTCAATTTTTATAATTGGACGAAAACGCTACCCGAAACGATTCACATGGCGCAGAATCCGAATGT
>CALBJU010000048.1 GCA_937893205.1 uncultured Bacteroidota bacterium | reverse complement strand
ACCATTGCAGAGAACGGACATTTTCCCGCCGAATCACTTTCTTCGGCCGCCGTCTCTGAATCGCTCGGCTCTGACGTTTGGGGCGTCGCGGCTGCGTGAGGCGCGTTCGGCGCGTGGGTTCCTGCGCCGTCGCCGGCTGCACCTACCAATGAGCCCCGAATGGTTTCCATTGGCGGGGCTGCCTCCTTCCTGCCGCCGATCTTGACACCCAGAGAATGCACCATCTGTGTTTCCTGGGCATTCGTCAACATGGCAATCTGCCGCTCGCAGCTTCTACAGGTAAAAATCACCGTCATCGAGCCGTTGTCCGGACCTTTCGTCTCGCTCAGGGCCATGGAACTGTCGCATTCAACACAGAGAAATTTCATGGGTCCGTTTTGTTTAGGATAGCGCGGTGGCGTACAAGTGGGATTGAAGGGCCTCAGCCATCTGACGAATGGCCGACGCCGTTGGGGAGTCTGATGCAGTCGTATCAAATGTCTGCCCGTGATCGATTGTTTTGGACAGCACGGGATCGAAAGGAAGAGAGCCGATGCATTCGAGATCCAATACCTCCGAAGGCCGTCTACCGCTGGTTGACGCGAACAGTTCGTGCACGTCGTCGCACGTCGGACAGACGAAGTGCGTCATGTTCTCGACCAGAAGGATTGGCCGCTCTCCAAACGCTTCGCGGGCTATCGAGACAGACTTCCGGACCACATAGGATGATACTTCAGATGGAATCGAGACCACGATCGACGCGGACAGCGAAGGTACCAGGTCCAGAAGATTCGGAAGCTTATCGGTGCCGGGGGGAAGATCAATAAAGAGTACATCGAGGCTGCTCCACGCGGTATCGGCCAGCATTTCGCGGATGGCGGCTACTTCGACCATGCCACGCCAGGTGAACGTGCTCTTCTCGGTAACGGTATTCCAACGGACAGCAGATCCTTCGTCCAGGAAAAGGTCTATTGACATCACCTCTACTCCGGCGGCAGTTTTCATCGGGAGAATACCATCCACGCCGGTTTCAACGGACCGCTCCACACCGGTCATCTTGACCATCGAGGCGCCGTTGATATCTGCATCGACAATGCCCACCGCGAGGCCCTTCTGAGCCAGTGCGGTTGCCAGCAGGACCGTGGTCATGCTTTTCCCGACTCCGCCCTTTCCACTCATGACGGCGACGATGTGGTCTACTTGTGACAGCCGGTCGCGCAAGCTCTCTTCCTGAACGGCAACCTGCTCGGCAACACCTGAGCCCCCATCGGTGGCTATGTCATGATAGGTTTTCAATCGTCATCCGATGATGTAGGTTTTCCGTTTGCCGGGGCCCCATCTCCACTCTCGTTCTGCTTCTTGATCATTTCCTCCATCATCTTGAGCCCTTCTATGACTCCTTTTTCGACGATGTCCAGGTCAATCAAGTCTACACCGAGGCGTTTTGCGACTTTTTCCGTGCGCTTTTTGGTTCCGCTGCGCATAAAGCCTTCGGGAACGCGGTTCAAACGCTCAATAGCGTTGGGCGTCCACGAGTATTTGCCATCTCTCACGTTCTGTTCTTTGGGCGTGGCCGTTTCTGCCGCGGTTTGCTTCAGCTTACCGCGTTCCTCGAGATTTTCAGTCAGCTCCTCCGTGTAGCCCACAACTTTAGCCACCATGTCCTTCGTTATCGTGTCTATTTTTCGGACTCGTGCAGTTTTTTCGATCTGAGCCTTCGCTCTTCGCATCTGATACCCGTCAGGCAGGGTCTTGACGAGCGCACGGGCCTCTGTGGTCCATTTTATTTTTACCGAATCGAACGCCTTCTCTTCGATGATCGCGCCTTCGAGTGTTCCGAGGTCGTCTATCGCCCTTTTGTCGAGTTTTTTGATATCCTCGGGGGGTGCGCTACATACGGTGCATTTTTTAGGTTCGAAGCCCTTGCCCGTCCATCCGCATTTCTGGCAGACGTACACGTCGACATTTTTATTTTCAATTTCCTCGGTAGCGAGATCTTCAGCGATGATTCCCATCGCTTTCATGGACGACCTTGGTAGAATGGTCGACATGGCGCCTTCTACAACTTTAGTGGTGATCACCGAATGCCCGCGCTCCATCGCCCACCGGTGGATGATCGTCCGGGCAATCCCCCTCGCAAAATCGGGAGCTTTGTCCAGAATATTCTGAGCCGGTTCAGTCCAGAATATGGACTCTTCCGCCGTGACGTCTACGTGTGGCTGGAACCGCTTGCTCGAGAGATAAACGTTGCAGGGAACCATTCGGAGAAGGTTTTCGGTATTGCTTCCGATATCCATCGACTCATCACTGTGGACCCCGATGCGTCCCATGACCAGCATCCAGGGTTTCTCGCGCCGGGTGTACTCCAGAATTTTTTCGAACGCCTTTCCATCCAGCAGCGTGATCTTCAGATCGAAGCCCTCTTCCTCGGCCAATTTTTTGGCTACCTCGAGATGGGACTGATAGATCTTTGCGAGACCGGTATCAATCACATCCTCGTGAAGTTGCTCCTGCTCCTCAAACTTGAACACCTTTGAAGCCTTCTCGGTCAGTACCGACACGAGGCTATTGAACATCGCGTAGTGGAGATACGGATCATACACCGAAATCGCCTCGACCGATTTATCGAACTTGCGTCCGAGCTCCAGCGCTGTTTTCAGTCCGGCAAATGATTCAGGGCTGCCGTCGAGAGCCACAAGAATCCCGCCGCCAGAGGCGTGCGATACGCCGTTCGTCGTGGCGCTCAACTGGTCCTCGATGGGAGCCGTGTTCTTGATGACGATCGTATCGGTCTGTGTCCGCCTTACGACGCGTTCGCACACGCTTCCAATCTGACTGTCCCGAACTGCTCCCAATCCGAGGGCACCCATAATGACGAGGTCGTAGTCACTCTCCTGAATATCCTTGGCAATGATCTGGAAGTTCTTGCCGTCATACATCTTGGGTTTAAAAACCAAACCGGCTTCCACCGCCTTCTTCTGCATGACTACCAGATATGAATCTGAAATCAGCTCCAGCCCCATGGTTATCAGCGAATCATGGATTTTACGCTGCTTTTCCATCTCCTCTTCGACCAGATATTCTTCGGGGAGCGTGAATTCCATCTGTTTGAACCTATAGTCATGCATACGCGCGGCGTACGCGTGACTACCGACCAACTCAGCATCAAATGCCTGGCCAAGTTTAACCGCGAGATCTACGGACGTCTCCGAGTGCTCCGAGTTGTCCACTGGCACAAAAATAGTATCGAACATGCTGAGCTGTTTGTTAGAGGATTAATACAGATGTTTAAGCTGACCCAGAATATACACGAGCCGGTCGGCCACGTAAACTAGAACCTTTCGCGAGTTTGGATCCGTTTTCCGATCGGACACGGACAGGCAGAGGATGGCCGACTCCAACTCCAACGAACACTCTTTCACCTTCGCCTCGTCCATCTCTTCCTTAATGTAAGACTGCAGGTGAGCAACCTTCTTTCGAGCCGCAATCACAGAATTGTAAGCGTCTGAGCCCAGTTCAAAGGATGGGAGTAATCTCGTTAGGCGACTGACCTCCAACTGAAGAACAGTAGGAGCCATGCCGGCAAATTCTTCTCGATTGATAAAATGCAATTCGTTCCATCCCGGGGTTTTATCGGGATGCAGTTCAGTTGTGCCTCGTGAGTTGGGGAGATAAACCATAGCGCTATACTGGAGTCATTCGATGAGTGTGACCCATCGCGTTCGCGCGCCACATCTGCAAGAGCCCAATGTAGCGACGCCGGAATTCCGCCGGATCTTGCTGAATGGTATCCATGCTCAGCGAAGGAAGCAGAGCTTCGAGGCGTTCTCCCATCTCCTCTTCACTGATCCAGTCATGATCGAGATAGGCAAGCACGAGTTGATAATCCTGCTCCAGCCCCCTTGCGATATATCGATAGGCGATCGAATAGGGATCAAAGTGTCGAACCGATAGAAAATCGAGATCCAAGGGATCAGATAGATCACGGGAACGATCCTCGAAACCGGCGGGGAGGGGAATTACCTCGCCAGGAAACTCGTCCGTCACGTTGATGCCCATCTCTTTCGCAATCATGGCCACCGATTCGTTGAAATGAGCACGGTCATCCTTTCGAACCGAAGACGCGAATTCGATGTGGGTTGTCCACGGCCGCCATCCTTCCGAGACGTGCGTAGTTTCGCCAGTCAAGAAAATATCACCGACCGCTGAAAACGTATCGTCCAATCGGGACAGGAAATCACCGATGGTGTCTGCTTTAATCAGTGATAGACTCATGAGTACTTGATTCTACTTCGCTCTCGTCGACGATGGCTTCATTGGGACAAACAGCAACGCACTCTTCAAAATCACAGCACGTGTCATTGATGACATAGATCGGATCACCTATCTCGATGGCTTCGATGGGGCATTCTGGTAAACATTCGCCACACCGATCACAGGTATCGAGAATTACGAAGGGCATAAACCTGATCGTTTTTGATCACGGTCAATTTTCCCGTGACCCTCGTTGACGGTGTTATCGCTCCGTTTTCCTGGATATCTGCGAATGGGGGTCTTGTTTTTGAAGCTGGTTACCCAGAAACAGTATGCATATGGATACATGGTCTGGACGATGTGGAAGGGCTCGTATTCGAACAGTCGCCGCATGGCCCATGAGAAGCGGTATCGAGGATCATCCGATGTGATGATTTCAACGACACAGTTGACCTGATAACTCATGAACACGGGGGAGTTACCGGTCCACAACACGGACGCGTGCGGATTGTCGCGAAGATTTTTCAGGGTTGATCCCTCGAAAATCTCCAAAAGGCCCAGTCTGCGCCAGTCTACGTGCTCGGGATGACTGTAAAACTCACGTGCGGTCTGCGTGCGAAGGAGACGCGTTTCGTTTACGGCGTGCGGAGGCAGCTGACTGATCTGATCTACGGCATCTTCCACGAGCTTTAAATACTTTTCGAGGTACTCATCCTTCGGCGTGAAGCCGATGCCCTTATTAGCCAGGTTCGGGAAGACCGACTCGTTGTTCCAAGTCCCGACGACAGGCAGATGACCCGCGTTAAAAGCGATGTACTCGTTTTTTTCAATGGCATCATAGATGCTGTGTTTGTAATCGAGTTGCCAGCGTATGAAGTCTTCTGGGAGCTCCTGGACTTCGAATTCTTCGGTCGCGCCGTTCATGCGGAGCTTACCAACGGCTCCGTCTACCTTGATACGGTCTTCGATGATTTTCTGGTCGATGATCAACTCCATAGGATCCGGTTGTTTTCGTTAATTATTGGTCCGAAGAATGTGGTCTGAACAGAGACGAACCAGCGAGTGACCCAAAAGATCTTTTGCTGGCCCCCGCCATGGCTTTGTCCATGTCAGATTGTGTTATCACTCGCAATCCATGGCGCGACGCATAGGCGGTGAGTCCCTTAATTACTTTGTTTCGAATGAACTCAATCGGGATTTTATCCAGCCTGTTGGAAACGGGATCGGTGAACGATACATCCCACTCACGTGGCGCCTCCATGGAGCCGGGCTGATACATACAGGCCGGGTCCTCGGCGAGATAGTCGCCGGTAGCTGAGTATGCCCGGCAGCGACAGCCGCCGCACAACTCATTGAATTCGCACGCACCGCAGCGCCCTTTCAGCTTAGAGAGGTCGCGAAGATCACTGAATACCGAAGACGTGTTCCAGACTTCGGTAAAAGACTGGGACCGAACGTTTCCTGCAATCACATCCATATATGGACAGGGAGTGACGTTCCCTTCGGGCGTAATTCGACAGTATTCGGTGCCCGCCATGCATCCGCCACTTTCGAGTCCCCCGCCACCCATCTCATACGAGAGCTGTTTGAATTGCGGCGCGCACTTGGCCCGGATGAGCATCGGTTCGAAGTCGTTTTGACACTCGATCAGTTCACGCAGGCACTGCTCGGTCTCCTGGGCAGTAAGGTCGTTCAATTCCATCCCCCTTCCCGTCTTGACCAGGAAGTAGACGTTGAATGACCACGCATCCTTGCTCCGTGCGAAAGCGAGGAGATCCTTCAGTTCGTCTCGGTTATCTGCCATGATGGAGGACTGAACCAGGACTTCAAGGCCGTGCTCACGGCATATTTCGAGCGCCCGGACCGAATGCTTCCAGGCATTTGAGCCACCTCGAAACGCATTGTGGCGGTCCGGATCAACGGAATCGATGCTTATGCCGACACCTTTGATGCCGCAATCGACCATTTTTTTGACCACGTGCTCGTTCACCAACACTCCGTTGGTGCCCATCACCACCCACATTCCCAGACTCGAAGCCTTCGAAGCGAGGTCGTATATATCCCGTCGAAGAAGGGGTTCGCCTCCCGTCAGGATCAGCATTTCGGTTCCAAGTGCCTTCATCTCGTCGATGAGTGCAAGACACTCCTCGGTGCCCAGTTCGTCCTCAGCGCTGGACCCTGCATCCATGTAGCAATGCGGGCAGGTCAGGTTGCACTTCTTGGTGAGATTCCAAGACACCAATGCCGGTCTGTATGATCGTTTTGCTTCGATTCTTCCTCACTTCCCCAGAGATAATGTGACTCAGGCGCTGACGTTTGAATACTTGCGGCGAATCAGTGTTGTTGCCCCGAGACCAAGCAGCAACGTTATCAGTCCGTACATGGCCATTGGGCCCAGAGGTGATTCCGTTTCGGCAGGTTCCAGATATAGATACGTCCAAGAGGTGAGCCCCCTTCGATTGCCTCGTTCCCGACTGAATCCATCCCAGACGGAAAAGAGAACGGGAGCGAAGGCAGCATCTTCAAAAGTTATTTGTCCATCCAGAGTGCGGTCGCGCTTGATGATGACGGTCCATTGGCCATCCTCGTACGAGGCGGACGTCTCATAGTCCATCCCCGAAGCCGTCAGATTGCCACTTCCATTTCCGACGTAGTGATCGGCCCGGGGAGTAGACAAATCCGCAAACCATAGATCGACCGAATTACTTACGTCCCCAAACAAGAGGTACGGAAGTCCCCCGCCGGACCCATCGCCCGAAGGAAATTGAATGGCGACCGCGTCAGAAAACGCCTGGGTCGTATCCGTGTCGTTTGGCCAGATAGGTACTTCCAGACCCGGGCCGTTGATGCCGTCGGTATCAGCGCTCATATCATTCCACTGCAACATGATACCAATGTGGTCGGCGTTGTGCATGGCCCGCACGGCCAGTCCGTTGACACCTGGGAAAAAGGAGCGACCGGGCTCGATGACCTGACCAACCATCGCGAAAAACGCCTCTGGGGCTGCAGAAAAAGCATCTGCACCCGCAGAAGGATCGATCGCAGCCGTGGTAAATACGCTGGTGGCATAGGTCGAATAATCGGCTTCATCTCGCGAGAGGGAGTGAACGTAATTAACAAGTGCCCACTGATCTTCGATCGGCTGGATGTCAAAAGCGGGCATCGGAGACCCGTCCAGGCCGGTTGTAAACGTGCGATAGATATCGGAACGCGTGCTTCCCCCTCGGAACGTCCAGCGCTTGGTGAGGTCAGCCGCGCGAATGGGGATGTCCCATTGATCGGTCAGTGTAGGACCGGAAGGACCATCGCCTCTTCCAAGATTGCCGTGGCAGTCTATGCAGGAGTTTTCCAGAAAAACCTCCCGTCCTCGCACGATAGATTCATCGGTGATGGAAGGTGGGCTCGGCATATCGAGCGCGGTAACTTCTGCGAATGGTCCAGAGAAAAAATCAGAAAATGTTTTGATGTAGTACATCAAATTGTCGACCTCTTGCTCGGACAACTGTGGCCATGGTGGCATCCCCGTGTACGGCATGCCCTGACGGATCGAGCGACGAATGTCTTCATCTGTGGGTAGTTCGCCATTCTCGGTCGTTCGAAATTTGAACGTACCGGTCGTGAAGTCTCTTGGCGCAGGTCGCAGGAAAGCGGTAGCCGCTCCATCTCCCGCACCCCTCGCACCGTGGCAGTGAGAGCATTTCGCGTTGTACATCAGGCGCCCGGCTTCTCGCTGGGCATCCGTACCCAGGTCAACATTTTGGGCTGCACTAGGAGCGACGAAGTAGAGCAGAGTCAGGAGTGTTGCTAGAGTTTTCAATGGACTTCCTCGCTGACTCGTGGTCGTTGCCCGGTATAATCGTAGAGGAACATGATCACGTCCCACATTTCTTCCTCGGTCAGAAAATTCTCCCAGGCGGGCATGGCAGAGAGCCACGGGGTCGATTCACTTGGGAGACCGGGTCCGCCTTTGGCCACGCGCCAGTAAAGATAGGACTCCTGAAGCATGGCGATGGTGGTGGCGTCCTGAAAATTAGCCGGGATGGGGTCAAGCCCATGGGCGAACTGCCCGTCTCCTTCCATATTGTCTCCATGACAGAAGACGCAGTTCTGGTAATACACGCGTCTCCCGTTTTCGAGGTGCAACGCAAAAGCATCTGGATCGGAGGATTCCAGTTCGCGATAGGGGTTGTGGCCTTCAACAATATTGAACGGCGATCCGTTTACAGTGATCGTATTGGGAGGTACGGGGTGGATGGTACGACCGGAGATCGGTGGTTCAGGCGCCTGGGTCATATTCAGATACACCTTGAAGGAAACCAGCAGCGGAAGAGCGATCAAGACGCCGATGAGTGCTCCCGTGTAGCGCTTATCTACGACGAAGGTGACAATGGTATCTGCCATTTCCTTCATGCGGTCGTTCCCGGCGGTCAAGTACGTAACAAGTGCCAGGGTGATAATGGCCATGAACATGGACAGAATCGAAGAGGGTAGGGGCGGATTAATTCCGTAACTCAGGCCAACATACAGGCCAACCCATATTCCGGCCGCCCAGGCGAGAGAGTTCGCTTTCAAAAACCTTAGTCCTATCCAGGCGGCAATGATCGCAAGTATGACCAGCAGATTCACTTATTCACCCCTTTATTGACCCGTTTTCGATGCAAGGTAGTCAACTAGAGACTTCAACTCCTCCGTCGATACGTTCTGGTAGAAACCCGATGCGTTCAGCATGGCAGCCATCGCAGCGCCAGGATATCCCTCTGCGATGGTCGCGTCCGGATCCATTACGGCCTCGTAGATTTCGGCCTTTGATAGCCGCGATCCGGCGTCATAAAGGCTGGGACCGACCAGCCTGGTCGCGTCATCGATTGCGTGGCAGGTACTGCACGCATAGTTGGTAAATACACCGGGACCGTCAAGGGGTTCACCCGGTGCGACCGTCGGTGCCGATGGAGCGGACCCTTCCTCTGATTGCCACTGAAGCTCCGTGTCGAGCGTTACCGTCGGCTGGCTGCCCAAGCTTTGCAAGTGGGCGATTACGGCCAGAATTTCGTTATCGGACAGGTTGATGGGCGGATTGGAAACGGCGGGCATTCCGGGAAGAAATCCTTCTACGACAAATGCGTTTGGATCGTAGAGCGATTCGGCCAGATAGTCAACCGCTGACATGCCTGCAATCTGGGCGCCTGCGCGCCCACCAATTCCGCCAAGATCAGGGAACCGGAGACCATCTCCAGGAGAGCCGATGGTGTGACAAGTGAGACAGGTCCCCTTGCCACTCATTATCTCTTCTCCGGCAGCAGCCAGCTCCAGCGGCGTCATGTCACCCACGAAGTCGGTGCTCGTGGGCGGGTACGTAATTTTCTGGGGTACCATCTGGCCGACGTAAGCGTAAAAGGCCAGCACGCAGATAACGAAGACGAATATCTTGAGTACGTTGGTCATCCGGCGGCCTCCACGGATTTATTCCGCTCCTCTTTCGGTTTCCAGGGCTCCTTATTCGTTAGTCCCGTCAACCAGAAAACAGTGGCAATAAAGACGAAAAAGATGAATACCGTTATAGAAACCACGATCGCCGCGTAGCCAATTGTAGGAGTAAAGGCGTCCACGGAAGTGTCTTCAATTACGCCATAAACATGCCAGTGCTGGCGCATGCCGGCGCGGACATAACCCATCAAGCCCATCGTCCAGGCAAACGTAATCGCGATAAAAAAGAGGGCATACTGAGCCCTGTTCCCAATCTCTCCCCAGCGTATTTCACCCGTCTTCTTGGCGTTTTTGAACAACAACACATCAATGAATGTTATCGATATCATTGCAAAAAGAACGGACAACACTTGCGGCACCGAAAGGCCGATGCGCACGGATGCTTCTACGAAGTAGCCGTAGATGCCCAGGAAGATTACGAATAGCGTAACCAACACGAAGATGCCGAGCTGAATGTTCATTCCCATCTTTGCCCAGGGTACCGTTGCTTCTTTATTGCCTCGTCTGTATAAAAGGAAACTTATGTAGGTCGTCAGAATGAGGACATTTACAGCCGTGTTCTTTGCCGACATAACCCCCAGAACGCCCAGTATCGGGTGATGCGATCCACCCATCGCTCGTGCTTCCTCAACCGATGCCACAAGGGAATGCGGCGTCGCCCAGACGATAAAGCTGATGGTTATGGCGCCAAGCAGGTACTTGATGTATTTACGGAATCGTTCCGCGCCGTCGATCCGTTCCATGGAGACCCACAGATAATAGTTGGCCGCGAGAAACAGATTGCCGATGAGAATCGCCTGGACGATGAAGAGCCACGAGAACGTGCCACCCATCAGCGTGATACCCAGACTCTGGGAATAGGCATAGATTTCCTTGCCCAGATAGTAGCCAGCGAAGGGGAGAGGAAGGAATGCGCTGATGGCTACAAAATTTCCCACGTAGCCCATCCAGTCGTAGTGCGCTTTGTCTTCTGCTGTCTTGGCTCCCAGATACTTATATGCGCCGTAAGCCGCCGCAATCGACCCCCCGAACGCGACATTCGCAATGATTCTGTGGATGTTGATCGGCATCCAGATGAAGTTGTTCACGGCCCCCCAGAGACTGACCAGCTCGCCCGTCTCGGTGATGCCGTTAGGCGTATTCATGAACGTGAGCCATGCATCGGCGATAAACATGATGGCCGTTCCCACGATGTTCAGCATCACGCCCAGACCGATATGGACTTTCGGACTGAATTTCCCCCAACCGTAGTAGTAACTGTACAGGAATATCGCTTCGAGGAAGAACAGAGCCACATAGGGCAGAAACGTCCAGCTGAAGATCTTCACCATGTACTGCATGAGCGAGGGATAAAGGATCAACAACAGGAAGGTCAGCATCGCGCCAAGCGCTGCCGTAAAGGAAAATGAAACGGAGAGGAGTTTGACAAATTCGTAGGCCAGGTGGTCGTACCGTTCATCCTTGGTCACGTAACCAATGATCTCAATGATGAGTGCGAACATGGGGACGGCTAGTACGAATGCCGCGAACATGAGGTGCAGCTGAGCGACGACCCACACTATCGTGCGGCTCCCGATGACCGGAAACTCTCTGTAGTCAGGGTTCGCAGCGTCCTGCGCCTCTTGAACCGGGATGGCGCCCGCAGGAAAAACAAAATAGGCGCCCACCAAACACAGGATTAGAAACAGGGCGCCGAAGGGGATTACCCTCCGCAAATTCAATCCACCGCCGGGTGAGAGTGAGCGTTGGAGCCTCAGGAGCCGTGCGGGAGAATACGTCGAATTAGTTTTCATGGGATTCTTTAGAACGCACCCGAAGCCATATCCTCGAGCCACGCATCGACGTCTTCCATGGGTTCAACGGTCACGTAACCCTTCATTTTGTAGTGGCCAATCCCACACAACTGAGCGCACGCAATCTCGTACTCGCCCGCAAGAGTTGGAGTGAACCAAATCGGAATTATCAGCCCTGGAATAATATCCTGTTTTACACGCAACTGCGGCACACCGAAGCTGTGAATAACGTCTTTTGAGGACAGGCTGAGTGTCACGGGTCTATCGAGCGGCAAGTGCAGTTCATCGATCATGACGATGTCATCCATGGCGGTGGAATCGGACATCACCAGGCCGATCGGATTGGTCGCCGTGTTTACCAAATACGGGTCGAGAGGTCCAAAAATGCCATCAGGGCCTGGATAATGGATATTCCACGTGAACTGTTCTGCGATTACGTGTACTTCGAAAGTCGTATTTGCGACCGGAAATTCGTTCTTGAGCAGTCCCCATATTGGAAATGCGAATCCAACAAGAAGAACAGATTCTACCACGACCACTGCAACTTCCTGAATCTTGGAATACGTTCCTTTTGCACCCTCGTAGCTGGCGACCGGATTCTTGGACGCTCTGAATCGATAAAGCACATATAAGAAATAGGCGCCCCATCCAATAAAAAGGATCAGCATGAGCCAGTGCACAAGTGCCATCATATAGTCGATGTCAGCTGCGTGAGCAGATGCAGCTTCGGGCATCCCTAAAAGATGACTGATGTCTAGAAATTCTCTCATGGAGTCAGATCTGGATTATTGGTCGG
>CALBJU010000047.1 GCA_937893205.1 uncultured Bacteroidota bacterium | reverse complement strand
GGCAGTTTTGTACGCTGATGACCCTGCAATGAGCGAGTTGATCAACAATTGGAAGGAGCGAATCACATGGCGCAATCGGTGAAGTCTTTTCCAAGAGTATTTCGAATGATGCTGCTCGTGGGCGTACTCATGCTGTCTGCTTGTGCATCTACCGAGGAAGCTTCGGAAAACCGCCCGCCCCGCCCCCCCGAGCCTGAGGGCCTGGCGCTGCCAGTGGACAACCCCGATGCGCGGACGATCCAATTGCACGCGGGCAGCGGCGAGACCTCCTTACCCATCGTTGAGATGGGCTCAGGCCTACACCTTCGCCTCGCATTCGATATGATGGGCAGCCGAGGCCGGCCACTGACGGTGTATTTCTATCATGCGGACCGGAATTGGAAACGAGATCTGTTCGCGGCCGAGTACCTCAGCATCTTTCATCGCGATGACATTATGGACTACCGTCAGAGCCAGGCCACTTATGTGGACTATGTGCACTACGAGTACCAGTTTCCCAATTCGGTCATCGACTTTCGGCTCAGCGGCAACTACATCCTGCGCGTGACGGAGCAGGGAAGGGAAGACGAGGTCCTGTTCGAGCGACCTTTTTTCGTAACCGAGCAATCGACACCGATCGATATGCGACTGGACAATGTTCTGGTGGCCGGCCGCCAGTTCACTTCGATCCAGCCCTTCGTTCGCTTCAGCCCTCCCGAATTGAACACCAATGTCTTCGACTACACGGTCTGTTTTCTGAGGAACAGCTGGTATCAGGCCAGCCGCTGCGTCGATCGACCGTCTTTGAACGTGCGTCCGGACCTGCAGTATTTTCTCGAACCACGCAACTCCTTCGGGCATTTGACGGCGAATTACTACATCAATCTGTCTGATATCCGCACTGGCGGTAGGATAGAACGGGTCGATCAGAACTCCATCCCATGGAGCGTCACCCTCGAACCGGATTACGCCAATCTGGGCGCATCAGGCATTGCGCCGTTTCTGAATGGGCAGTCCCTCGTGCGCGAAGGAGTCCGATCGGTGACTGATCCTGACTATTCTGGAGAATACATCGACGTCACCTTGCGTCTAGTGCCCCCAAATGAGCAGCGCGTCCAGGGGCGAGTCTTTATCGTCGGAAGCTTCTCCAACTGGGAAGCCATAGAAGAAAACCGGCTTCAATGGGATGGGAGCAGAGGTTGGTACGAGGGTGTGGTCAACATGAAACAGGGACAGCACGAGTATCGGTACATGGTGGATGATGCGGGCTTGCAGCGAGCGCTCGACGGCGGCATCCCCCAGACTCAGAATATGTTCACGACATTTATCTATTACGACGACATATCCCTCCAGACAGATCGTCTGATTGCGGCTCAAGGCGTCCTGTCCCGATAGAACAGCCCATCCCGAGGAACTAGAAGAACGCGTTAACTGCATTGAAAAACGCGTCCCGGATGGCTAAATTCTTAGCTCCCTTGTTCTCGGTTCCGTGACAATTCTCGGAAGTTGACCCCCACCTTCGGTGCCGCGTAACATAATTCGTGTAACAGATTTTTCTGAACCCAATTCTTGATACCCATGAGGATCCCCAGACTATTACTGATGCTTTCGATGGCCATTTTCCTTCTGGCCGGTTGCGCATCATCAAAAGGCGCGAGTTCCGCGCAGTCAAAATCGGATTCGTCCGAAAAATCAGACGATAAAGACAAGAAAAAGAGCCCCAAAGCCTTCTCGGAAGTAATAAAAGACGATTTTGTCAAAGATGAAGGCCTCTTCGATGTCTATCGTGACAAAGCGACTTTTTACTACGTGATTCCGAATGAAGAGCTTGGCAAGGAATTTCTTCTCGTAACGCGCATCTCCAAGACGGCCGATAATGTGGGCTATGGCGGTCAGAAGGCCAACACTCAGGTAGTTCGCTGGGATCGAAAAAACGACTCGGTCTTTCTGAGAGTGGTCGGCTACGAAAACAGAGCCGATGAAGATGATCCGATCTATCAGGCCGTCCGCAATTCGAATCTTGCGCCCATCGTTCGCGCCTTCGACATCGAAGCCTACAACGAGGACACTACCGGCGTCGTTATCGATGTGTCGAGCCTCTTCACGGGCGACGTGCCGGCGCTAGGCCTCCAAGCGTTTCGTCGCACCACGCTAAAAGTTCGAAGCCTCGATTCCAAGCGAAGCTATATCGAGTCCATCAAGTCGTTTCCGACCAATATTGAGGTTCGTCACGTCCTGACCTACGTCGCCCCCGAGGCACCGTCAAATGGTTCAACTAACACGATTACCGTGGAGATGGCCCAGTCGATGGTTTCGCTTCCAGAAGTACCCATGACTCCGCGTCTGTGTGATGAGCGGGTTGGCCTCTTCAGCGTTCGGTTCACTGGTTACAACAGTCAGCAGCATCGAGCCGAGGAAACATGTTACGTGACCCGATACCGTCTCGAACCCAGCGATCCTGAAGCGTATGCCCGCGGAGAGCTCGTCGAGCCCGTCAAACAGATCGTGTATTACATCGATCGAAATACTCCCGAACAATGGCGGCAGCCGCTCATCGACGGGGTTAACGATTGGCAGAGAGCTTTTGAAGCAGCCGGCTTCAAGAACGCCATCATCGGTAAAATGGCACCGACCGCTGAAGAAGATCCTGATTTCAGTCCAGAAGACGCCCGGTATTCGGTTATTCGCTATTACGCGTCGGAAATCGCGAATGCATCAGGTCCCCACGTGCACGATCCGCGAACTGGAGAAATTCTGGAAAGCGACATCAACTGGTACCACAACGCCATGATTTTGGTGCGAAACTGGTCCTTTGTTCAGACCGCAGCTTTTGATCCCAATGCGCGAGACCCTCATACTCAGGACGAGATCATGGCTGAAGGCATCCGGTGGATCGGTGCGCACGAAATCGGGCATACGCTAGGATTCCAGCACAACATGGGTTCGTCCTATGCCTACACCATCGAACAATTGCGTGACCCTGAATTCACGTCCACACACGGTTCGGCACCATCGATCATGGACTATGCGCGCTACAATTACGTGGCGCAACCCGAAGATGGCGTAACACGCACCCGACCTCTTGTTGGAGAATATGACGATTGGGCCGCTAAATGGGCGTATTCATGGTTTGATGGTAACCGGACGCCCGATGAGGAGCATCTGGTCTTAAATGAATGGGTAAAGGAACGAGCCGACGATCCTACCATGTGG
This sequence comes from uncultured Bacteroidota bacterium, assembly GCA_937893205.1. Taxonomy (GTDB): domain Bacteria; phylum Bacteroidota; class Rhodothermia; order Rhodothermales; family UBA10348; genus CALBJU01. Next base: position 9,118 of record CALBJU010000047.1, on the reverse strand, counting down.
TTTGGCAGCGGCCGTGGAGATCCTCGCGTTCAAACGGAAAGCCTATCAAACGATGAAATGGAGGCATCACGCCTGGGCATCCTCAATCTTGAGCGCATTCTCGATAGTCTGGTCGAGTGGACCGAGGAGGAAGGAAAAGATTATCAGCAACTTCAAGAGCTGTATACACAGGTTGGTCGTCAGTTCAATCGCTACATCGGCCATGTTGCCAACAATGTTGGTGGTGTCTACGAGCAGCTTAAGACGACCGATCAGGATGGACTTGTTTACCAGACAGTGCCAAGAGAACGACAGGAGGAGGCAGTGCAGTGGATTGCCGATCATGTTTTCACAACCCCCAGCTGGTTGATCCGGGAGGATATTCTTCAGCTGATCGAAAACAGTGGTACCGTTAACCGCATCCGTGGCTATCAGGTCGGTGCCCTTAATCGATTGCTGGATGTGCAGAAACTGGCTCGGCTCATGGACGGCGAAGCACGCTTTGGTAGTGATGAGTACACTGTGAGTGCCCTGTTGGAAGACGTTCGCGGGGCCGTGTTCTCTGAGCTTTCCGGCAACAGCACCATCGATTCCTACCGCCGCAATCTGCAGCGCGGATATGTGAGCTCAATGGAACGTCTATTAGACTTTAATTTCACGGCGTCGGCGCAGTTGCGGCGGTTCGGATTTCAGAGTGTAAGTGCAAATAATTCGGGTCTAAAGATGCTCGTTCGCGGAGAACTCGAAACCACGAAGGTCCTGGTCGACCGCGCAGCATCACGCACGCGCGACTCGATGACCCGGCTTCATCTCAGAGATCTGTCGGCCCGCATCGACGAGATCCTGGATGCAGACGACGACTAGAGAGTTAACCCTCTATAGGACTTCAAACGGCGCGGCGATCATATCGCCGCGCCGTTTTTTATTGATCAACACTGCCCAATACTGTCCAACTATGGGAATGGAATGCCACCACAAATCGTCTAATACACCTCGGATCGCTTGATAAACGCCCCTCAAACCATAACTCCAACGGACATGTCCCACAAATTCCGCCTGAGCGTCATGGCCCTTGTCATGATGCTTGTTTACAACCCGGCAAATGCGCAGAATCAACTGGAGCCCATCGATCAGGAAGCCGTCGATATGATCAGGGCCGAAGGACTCGAAAACAGCAATGTCATGGAGTACATGTCTTGGATGACCGATGTATTCGGCCCCAGACTCACGGGATCTCCTGCGCTCGACGCCGCCTCAGACTGGGCCCTCGAAACTTTCGAGGAAATGGGTCTCGAAAACGCTCACCGGGACGAATGGGGACCGTTCGGAAAAGGGTGGACGCTCAAACACTTTAACATTGAAGGCAGCTCTAAGTACGGAATGTTTGCCATCACGGCCTATCCCAAAGCCTGGTCGCCCGGCACCGACGGGCACGTGGAAGGAGAAGTCGTTCTTGTATCTGCCGAAACGGAAGAAGACCTCGAAAAATATCGCGGCAACCTATCCGATAAGGTCGTCATGATCCAGGACATCCGCGAGATCGAAGAACCGTTCGAGGCTATCGCCAGCCGCCACAGCGATTCGGCCCTTCTCACCATGGCAAATTCTGCTCCCGCCGCGCCAGGAGCGCGTGGAGGACGTCGCTTTCGAGGAGGTGGAGGGGGCAATCGTCAGCTCGCCGCCGCGCTTCGCAATCTGGTTCTCACCGAAATGCCCCTCGCAGTTCTTGATCGAGGCTCCAAAGGCGATTATGGAACGATCTTCGTATCGAGCGCCTCCGTGCCTTCCGATCCCGAAGCTGGATTCAGAGGCCCCAGAGCCCAGAGTCTGGACGCGCCTGACACACCTCCCCAGATGACGCTCGCCGTCGAGCATTACAACCGCATCGCACGCATGCTGGAGAAGGGAATCGAAGTCCGTATCAATGTCGATCTCGATGTCGAATTCAAGACCGACGACCCAATGGAGTACAACCTTATCGCTGAAATCCCAGGCACAGACCCTGAGGTAGGCGATGAACTGGTGATGATTGGCGCCCACTACGATTCCTGGCATGCAGGAACGGGCGCTACGGATAACGCATCGGGATCGGCGGCCATGATGGAAGCCATGCGCATCCTCAAGAAAGTCTATGCTGAGAAGGGCACTAGCCCTCGCCGCACCATCCGCATCGCCCTCTGGACAGGCGAAGAACAGGGCCTGATCGGCTCTCGTGCACACGTGAACAAGTACTTCGCTGAATCGGCCGGCCGCGGACAACCACCGACCACTTTCCACGACGATTACGACAAGTTTTCGGCCTACTACAATATGGATAATGGCACGGGCCGCATCCGAGGCGTCCACATGCAGGGCAATCAGGCCGTCGAACCCATTTTCCGCCAGTGGCTCGCCCCGTTCCGGGATCTGGATGCCAGCACGCTCACCATCAACGGTACAGGAGGCACGGACCACCTCTCCTTTGATGGCGTCGGCCTACCCGGCTTCCAGTTCATCCAGGACCGCATCGCGTACAGTCCCAAGACGCACCACTCGAATATGGACGTCCTCGACCACGCAATCGAAGCAGATCTGAAACAGGCTGCTACCATCATCGCATCCTTCGTCTATCACACATCCGAGCGCGATGAAAAACTCCCTCGCAAACCCCTGCCAACAGTAGACGTGCAGCGCCCAACGGGCCTCTAAACACCATCCACAATCAGACCACAAGCGGCGCGGCGATTTCATCGCCGCGCCGCTTCCTTTTTGCCCATCCCCCAATCCCGTAGATTCGGCCAGCCCAAACCGAGTCAATGAAAACCAGAAACATCACGCTTCTCTCGATAGTGACCCTCCTGTCACTATCGCTCTGGTTTTCCGCCTCCGCCGTCATTCCACAACTCACCCTCGAATGGGACCTCAGCTCATCCATGCAGGCCTGGATGACGATGTCGGTTCAGATCGGATTTGTAGCGGGAGCGCTCATCAGCGCCATCTTGAATCTGGCTGACAAGTACTCTGCTCCAAAACTCATCGCCGTCAGCGCTCTCTTCGGCGCCATCGTCAATGCGCTGATCCCACTCCTATCAACAGAGCCCACCTCTGCGCTCACATTCCGCTTCCTGACAGGAGCCGCGATGGCAGGTGTCTACCCTCCAGCCATGAAGATCATGGCTTCCTGGTCCACGAAGGACCGAGGCAAGCTCATTGGACTGTTAGTAGGAGCCGTAGTCATTGGCTCCGGAATGCCTCATCTGCTAAATGCACTTTCGACCGGCGCAACAGGCATCCCATCCTGGCGCATCGTGCTTTACGGCACATCCATTCAGGCATTCATCGGAGCGATCATATCCTGGTTCTGGATAACGTCCGGCCCCCACCTTGGAAAAGCATCCAAATTCAGCTGGCGTCACGCCGCAGCCGGACTCACTGACAGACCCACCAGACTGGCCAACTTCGGCTACTTCGGTCACATGTGGGAGCTCTACGCCATGTGGGCGTGGGTACCCATCATGCTCCTCGTTAGCTACCAGAATGCTGGACTGCCAGAACACTTCGCCAAATACGCCGCATTCGGGATTTTCGTCGCCGGCGGCATCGGATCCTACGTCGCCGGAATCTGGGCAGACAAGATTGGACGCACCACCATCACATCCCTCGCACTCGCTGTCTCAGGAATCTGCTGTGCAATCGTGGGTTTCTTCTTCAACCAACCCATACTTCTGACGGCCATCTGTCTCATCTGGGGATTTGCCGTCGTAGCGGACTCGGCCCAATTCAGTGCAGCCGTGTCAGAACTGGCCGACCCCAATTACGTGGGCACCGCTCTACAGGTACAAACTTCGATTGGCTTCCTTCTCACCCTGGTGACGCTACAGATCATGCCCTCTCTTATCGCAAATATTGGTTATGAATACGCTTACATATTTCTAATTCCAGGGCCCTTACTTGGAATCATAAGTATGCGGCGACTCAAGTCACATCCGCGGTCTCTGAATATGGCTTTCGGAAACCGTTAGTTACTCGCGTATACGGGAGATTCACCCTTAGAGGGGGCTCCAATATGGATAAATCCTGACCAGTAGTAAGGCTTCGCGATCGGTCCTCCTGAATTGATGAGCTTTAATTTCGCCGTTCGCAATGCCTTATCGATTGGATGTCCGTCCGCGAGTTCTTTGTAAAATTGCTCCATAAGGATGCTAGCACCAACATCGTCGCTGGGCCAAAGAGAGGCGACTAGGTTTTGGGCCCCTGCATAGATAAAGCCCCTCGCAAATCCAGCAAGTCCCCCGGAGTCACTCTCACTACTTTTCGCAGTGTCGCAGGAACTCAAAACAACAAGCTCTGCGCTCAAGTCCAATCCAAATACTTCGCTGGCATACAATATTCCGTCTTCACCATTTGTCCCGTTGGTCTCCAGGATAATTCCCGAAGACGCGGGATCATCTTGATTGGCAAAGCTGTGTGTAGCGAAGTGAATGTATCGGTAATCATTCAAATTCAGAGTCTTTAGCTGATGTTCAGTCGAACGCCTCCTTAGTAAGATGTCACTCTCCTTACTTGTCCAGGAAGCGAGCCAGCCATTCTTTCGTTTCATGATCTTCGAAATCTTGTTCACCTCCCGGGCTGATCCCATTAGCCTTGCCAAGCGCGGTGGATCCGGAGCACGCGTTCCAAGAGTCGTCTTCAAAAAGTCTGTGACATCCTGAGAAAACGAAACTGATCCATCAAACACAGGCGCAAATGCCAGGATGTCCTTCCGAAATTCAACTTTAGAATTTTCAACCTGCTGAAGGAGGAGGGACGCAGAAAGGCCATAACTAATCATTCGATCATGAATCATGTAAGGATATTGGCTATAAATAATAGGGCTCTCTCGCGAGTTAAGAGGATCCGTTATTAGAGCTTCAAATGAAATTGATGACAGAATAGGGTTTGGAATAATAACTAAATTATCGTCCTTAATAACGTCATATAAAGACTCAATAACTATGGTGTATATAGCATGTGATGACGAAAGAATTTTTCTCGATATTCGAGTAGAATCAGCTTTGTTAAGCTCAATTACAGCATTATTCAAAGTGTCATGATCAGAAATATGTCGGAAATAAATTCCATCATTGTTTACGATAAAAGCATATATATCGGTGTCAATATCAACATATTCAATAAGGGAAGTATCATCTAAAAGAAGATTATTTTGTAAGGAAAGTACTGTCGCGTGTTTTACTCCATGCTTGAGCATGTAATACTTCGGGTAGGAATTCTCCATGAGTTCAATGATCGTTGCCAACCGCTTTTTCTCGTTAAAGAGAGATTGTCTTAATGTCTCACTTGAATCAGGTTGTCTAATTGTTTTTGCGAGTGATTGGTTTGAGAGCGCTCGTTCGAGACTCGTAATCTTCATTCTTATTTTCTGTTCCTCTAATCGTAGAGACTCGGGTACAGATCCAAATGTTCTAGCGTCAGACTCGAACAGTGCATCGAGAAGTTGGCCGCTTTTATATTGATCAGAGATCATATATGCCCGTTCCAGCACCCGCGAATCGTTGTTCAATCGATACAATTGAATGGCTAACTTTATCGCCTGTTGGGCAATCGAACTAATCATTCTGGAGATTTCATTCTTTGATGAGGATGATGTTCTCGACTGCCTACTAAACGCGGCCACCGCCAAAGCTCGCTCTAGCGCTTTCAGTGACGAGTTCAGGTCATCTACTTCCGAACTATGCCGAAATAAACTTTTGTATGCCGCCGCTTTGATTTGAAATGATCTTAGCAATTGAGGGAGATCTTTTTCCAAATCAGGGGGAGGATTCGTGCTTATGGTGGATGTAGCTGCGACCCCAACGTTTAGATTAAGGGCCGCCTGAATATTTTCAAGTGCTTGAGAATTTTCTCCCATCGTCAGGTAAAACTGTGCGAGATCATTCAAGAGATGAATTGTGTAAGGCTGATCGAGCTTCGAACTTTCAGCAATGGCAGCGTTCAGGGTACTAATCGCGTTTGAACTCTCGCCCATGTTGAACAGGATTCGGGCTAAGATGCCTTGCGCCTTTTGATATTTTGGATGATGGAATAGATCGTTCTGCTGATATATATCGATGGCATGCTTTACACTTTTCAATGCCAGTTCTTGCCGTCCTAGATTTAAAAGGGTGACCGCGTGACTGAATAACGTTGTCGCGTAGAAAGGGTGATCAGTTCCCAAGCTAGTTTTTTTTATTCTCAGGGCTTGGGATAGATAGATGTGAGCGTTCGCGTAGTCATGCAGAGAATTATACGCATACCCAATATTATCATATGTATAGCTTAGCTCGGGATGATTACCAGAGAAGAGCTCGTTCCATATTGACGCTGCGTTAAAATGATAATCCAATGCTTTCGCAAAATCACCTTTCGCTGCGTACAGGTTTCCAAGATTTCCTAGAGAGCCGGCAATTTTATGGTGTACCTCCCCGAACAGTCCTTCTCTGATCAATAGGACTTCTTTGTGATATTTAACCGATTTCGAGTATTGTCCTAGCCGCCAGTGCACGTTCGCAATATTATTTAGGGTGTTCGAATATTGTGTACTCTCTACACCAAACATATTTCGGCGAATGGTTAGAGCCAACTGATAGTGGTCGAGTGCAAGAGAGTAGTGCCCTTGAACATGGTGGAAAAAGCCGGTAAGGTGTTCCTGGAACGCTTGAAGTTCAGGAGACCTCGCCTCGAGCCTTTTCTCAAGCCTCTTGCACTCGCTAATTTTTTTCTCAGCAAGTGAGTAGTTCCCGCCTCGAATATGTGCTTCCGCTTCAATACAAGACATTGTTACCAATTGAGGAGGAGAGAAGATGTTGAACTGATCACTGACAATCGAAGGAGTGATCATGTTTACAGCGTCGTCGAATCTACCTAGCTCGATGAGTAGGGAAGAGTATTCAAGGCGGGCGCGAGACTCGATATTCGGATTAGGATGCTCTTGAAGGATGGATAGGGTCTGACCAAATAGGGAATCTGCATCGGACATTCGTGCTTCTTCTCGGGCTAATTCTGCTCTCAGCAGGGTGGTTTCTGACGGCGGAATCTGGCTTCCAGACGAATCTTTGGTAGCGAGTTCTGGTTGGAAAGCTAGGAGCCATACCGACGAGATGATCGCAATGATTAGGATGACGGTGTAGGCGAACGTTTTCATATTGACAGGTTTTGTATGTGGGTGCCTGTTCTATAGAGCACGTAAGTGGTCAACTCGCAACGAAAAATATTTTGGGTGGTTTTTTCGGTTCGCTAATTGAGCTTCCGTGCGGTGAGAAAAGAGAAAGTCGTTCCCGGTTCGTGTCCTCTACCTATCGAAACGGATTTTGAGGCCAGCTCACGACTAAACTGGGCGACCACCCCTCAAGGGATGAACTCCAGCAACAACCAGTGAGAACACGGGTAGATTGGCGCGACATCAATCTTGATTAGAAAAGAGCCCTAATAAGGCCTCGTACCGCCAATATTTGTGACCTACGGTAATTCGAGAACGCCAATCAAAATGCTCCTCGCCTTCGCGGCGGTGTATTTCATCTGGGGGTCGACGTTTCTCGGGATAGCGTTTGCTGTTGAGTCGATTCCTCCCTTTCTGATGGTTGGGTCAAGGTTCGCCGTTGCTGGCTTGTCTCTGTATGCCCTTCTGAGGCTCCGGGGAAAGGCGGTGCCGTCGATGCGTCAGGTAGTGAACGCCTCCCTGATTGGAGTAACGACACTAGGATTAGGAACGAGTCTCGTGGCCTGGGCTGAGCAGCATATTGCTTCAGGGCTGGCTGCGCTCATCGTCTCGGCTGTTCCACTGTGGCTGGTGCTCCTGGACTGGAAGATGCTAAAAGGCGGGGCGCCGACGCGTCCTGTTGTTGGAGGCCTGGTCCTTGGGTTCGTGGGGATCATTGTTCTCGTGGGACCGGATGTGCTCTCGGGGGTTACGAGTTCAAACAGTCTGTCGGTCATGGCCGTGTTTGTAGCCACTATTGCGTGGTCTGTTGGCTCGCTTCGAAGCAAGATGATCGAGATGCCGAATAACCTGTTCATGTCCTCTGCCATTCAGATGGCTGGGGGTGGGTTGGGTGTTGTAGTGGTTGGGATTGCGCTTGGGGAATTGAACGGCTTCGAATTCAGCGCCATGACCGCAAAATCGATGTGGGGATGGGGCTATCTCGTTGTTTTTGGGTCCTGGGGAGCATTTTCGGCCTACGTATGGCTATTAGCGCATGCTCCGCCGAAGCAATTGGCTTCCTACGCCTTTGTAAATCCAGTGGTGGCCGTATTTCTGGGGTGGTGGCTGGCCGACGAGGTGATCGATACACGCATCATCGTAGCTGTCGTCATCATGGTGACCGCAGTGGCTCTGATCGTGATCTATGGCGGGAAGTCACAGAAGAATGGGTTGAGTGCTTCGTCCTCATCGTGACCTGATGCGGCCGCCGTGCGCCGCCCATGATATTTTCCTATTCTGAGCGTGCCAGCCCACCACACTCCGAACTCTCTCTATGCGCTTCAACTCCCTTCTGTTATTGCTCGCGGGTTTTCTTTCTATCTCCTGTTCAAGCGAAGCCCCTGCCACGATAGAACAGCCGAACATCCTGCTCATTTCGCTGGACGATATGAACAACTGGATTGGGCCGATGGGGGGCCATCCGCAGGCGCTCACTCCCAACCTGGATTCGTTTGCACTGAGCGGGTTCACGTTTCAGAACGCGTACACGGCGTCTCCCTCATGCAATCCATCACGAACGGCCATGATGAGCGGTAAAGCGCCGTGGGTGACGGGCGTTTATAACAATCCACAGATCTGGAGGCACGTCCTGGGGGACGAAAAGATGTTACCTGAGCTGTTCAGGGACGCTGGGTATTCGACAGGTGGCGCAGGCAAGATCTACCACAATAACATGCCGGATCCGCGCTCCTGGGATGCCTATTTCCCCGATTCAATCCAGCACTTCCCGGATTACTGGCTGCCTGTCCAGGACGAAGCAACGGGCGAGAAGAGCTTCGCGCTCACGGACAACGAGATTCGGGAAGATGGCTCCGAGCGCGTGACCTTCACCATGCCGGTTTTTCAGGGGATGTATATGGCATTTGATTTTGCGCCACTCCCGGTCACCACGGAGGAAACCGGCGACTATTCATCGGTCAATTG
>CALBJU010000046.1 GCA_937893205.1 uncultured Bacteroidota bacterium | reverse complement strand
CAATGGGAAGAGCGACGGCGAGCGTGTCAGAGTCGATGGCTTCCAGAATGCTCTCATTCCAACCTTTGGACCTGTCGACTCTAGTATCGTGAGGAAGAATGGTGCGAAGCTCTAGGTTCTGTTCATCTGCGAGACGGCGCCACGTGTACAGATTGCTTGGAAACTGCTCGTGAAGGAGAACGATATTCTGGCCTCGTCTCGCATCGAGATTGTTGGCTGCAATTGCGACGCCATAGGAGACGGATGGCAGCAGCGATATTCGATCTGGGCTCGATGAGCCTATCAAGTCAGCAAACAGTCGCTTCACCGCCAGTGGAGTTTTGAAAAAATCCTCAGGCACGATGAGGGACGGGTTTCTTTTGCTCTGTACCCCCTTAATACCGGCTTCCTCTACCTTTTTGGAGAGTGGCGACATGTATGCACAGTTCAGATAGTGTAGATCTGACGGCAGGGAGAAAGCGTCGGCCTGGCAGGTGAGCATTAACGATGGAATTGATTGGTGTGCAAGATACGGCGGCCCTAATATCGCAGCCTGGCAATAGCATAGTGACTTGAAATGGCTCTGGAATCAATCATCAGCGGTGGACAAACGGGCGTCGATCGGGGAGCAATCGATGCAGCGCTCGGCCTCGGCTTCCCGTGTGGCGGCACCTGTCCTAAAGGAAGAAGAGCGGAAGACGGGGTGATTCCGGACCATTATCCATTTACTGAATCCACTGAGGATCACTACCGGGCGCGGACAGAAGCTAATATTTCGAATTCGGATGCCACTCTCATTCTCGCTTTCTCTCTTCCTCTTGAAGGCGGCACACGGTTGACCCAAGAGCTTGCGGTAACAAAGAGATCACCGTTTCTGATACAGACCCTTCCATGGAGCATTCAAGAAGTGCTGGACTGGTTGGTTGCTGAAGAGGTTGAACGGTTGAACGTGGCGGGGCCAAGAGAAAGTGGCGCGCCCGGAATCTGGCGCGCCACTTTCGAATTTCTGTCCGAGCTCTTGAAAAGCTTGTCCTGACCGATTTCGTTCGGTCCTAGTTGGCTGAGCGGACTTTGAATCGACGTTTACGATTTTTTCGTCCGTCGGCCTCCTCTGTTTCGATATCCATCTTCAACTCGAATCCTGCTCCATCCAGTTCAGATTCCATTTCGTTCATGGCCTCCCGAATCGTGGCTTCCAGTTCTCCCATACCCTCTTCATGGAGACGAATCTTGAATTTCTGCCCGTGAAGGGACTCTCGTGCAATTTCGATGGCCCGCAGGGCGCCGAAACGAATTTCTTCGGTCTGCATGGTGCGGAGTTCTCTCGACAGCTCCCGCTCCAGGCGACGGGCTGCACTCTCCATTTCAGCAATTTCGCGATCCAGGTCCGTCTCGTGAGAATGAGAGCGGTGGTGCGGAAGGCGCATGACAAATCTGTGTAAACGTCTCGGAGAATGCCGAATACTTCTATCGACAATGATTTCCATATCTGTATCGCAATCAACCTGCCATTCCACCAGAGCATCGGTGTCAGCTTCCTGGGTCGCGGAGAACATGGTAAAGCTTGCCTGCTCCGGCCAGAAATGTTTGGCCAGCGCCGTAAGCAAGTTGGCGGAAAACAATACGATAGTTGCGATTCCGAGCGCCATCACGATACGATTGCGGCGTTCGGGGTTATCAGTAGACATGTTGAGGACCCTCTCTCGAGTCAGATTGAACAGCGCCGTCTTTCGCGGCATGAACGTCTTCCGATAACGTTTCGAGTCTGTCCGAATACATACCCTTCAAACGACACGGGTCTGGGAATATTGCCCGAATCCAAAAAAATTTAAAGGTACTTTGCGGTGCCTACGTGGTCTTATCTTTTAAAGTTGCTTCCCTATTCAGAGTTGTCTTCGACTTCAAAGTTGCTGTGGAATAGAGCGTCAGATCAACTTCATCTTTGAGATGCCAGCACCAGAATTGTTGGCAGGAAAAGGAATTTTCGTAGAGAGCCCGGCCGACGATGACCGAGTCCACTCCGCAGTCCAGCAGATCGTTCAGTGCGATTAAGTGCAGGTGCGTTCCGATTCCGCCAGAGACTGTGATTTTGGTCTTAGAAAGCCTCGTTCCCATCGCCCGATATGCTTCAATATTGGGGCCCTCCATGGTGCCATCCCTGGAAATATCCGTATAGATGATCCGCCGACACCCTCGAGATTCCATATCGAGGGCAAATGACAGCGCGTCAATTCCACTTCCCTCTGTCCAGCCCTGCACCCTGACCTCTCCGTCTTCCACATCTATTCCGACCACGATTTTACTGCATCCATGTTTCGCGATGGCCTCGGTCACGAGGTCCGGATTCTGAGCGGCCGCCGTTCCAATGATCACCCGATACACTCCTGCTTCGAGTGCATGATCGATATCATCCATGGTTCGGATCCCGCCCCCTACCTGGAGTGGGATATCGAGTTCTTCGCAAATATTGTGAATGACGTCACGATTGTTCTCGGATCCTCCTTTGGCTGCGTCCAGATCGACGACGTGAAGCACCTTGGCATTCTGAACGCGCCAGAGCTTGGCCATCTTTACGGGATCGTCGAAATAGACTTTTTCCGTCTCGTACTTCCCCTGGTAAAGTCTGACGCAGCGGCCGCCGCGAATGTCGATTGCCGGTATGACGAGGATTTTAGGCATGCTTGGGAGTTGGCTCGATCAAACTGTCCCTGAAAGACTGGGTTTCCTCTCTGGGGACATCAATCCCGATGATATTCATATCTGCAGGGGTTTCAGAGGAATCATGTTAGCCCGGTACGTAGTTTATTGGGGCTCGTTCAGCGATTCACCCAATTCAAGCTTATGTCCAAACAGGACTACAAACGTATCCTCGTCACGTCTGCCCTGCCGTACGCGAATGGACCGATACATCTCGGGCACCTCGCGGGGGCCTATCTACCTGCTGACCTTTTTTGCCGCTACCAGCGGATGAAGGGAACTGATGTCGTCTATGTCTGCGGATCGGACGAGTTGGGTGTGGCCATCATGGTGCGAGCGCGAAACGAGGGAATTGAGCCCCAGGCGTTGGTGGACCGATTCCATCCGGTAATTGAAGCGGCCTTCAAAGATTTTGGGATGAGCTTCGATCATTACGGACGTACCACATCGACTGTTCATGCCGAGACCAGTCAGGAATTTTTTCGGACGCTCGCCGAAAAAGACGTTTTCAAGTTGAAGACAGAAAAGCAGCTCTTTGACCCCGAAGCTGGAATCTTCCTGGCGGATCGCTTCGTGATCGGCACCTGCCCAACGTGTGGCAACGAAAATGCTTACGGAGACCAATGCGAAAATTGTGGCTCGACGCTCAGCCCGATGGAGCTTCTCAATCCCCGGAGCACCCTGACCGACGCGACACCCGAGCTTCGTGAGACGACCCACTTTTACCTTCCGCTGGGCGATTTTCAGGATCGACTTGAGAAATGGATCGGTACCCACCCCGAGTGGAAGCCAAATGTACTCGGACAGGTCAAGAGTTGGTTGACCGAAGGCTTGAGAGACCGCGCTATCACACGCGATGTACCGTGGGGAGTCTCGGTACCCGAGGACGTCGCTGCCAACATGGGAGTTGACGCATCGGGAAAGGTTATATACGTGTGGTTCGACGCACCCATTGGGTACATCTCCGATACGAAAGAGTGGGCTGTCAAGAAGGGAGACCCGGAAGCCTGGAAACGATATTGGCAGGATGAAGGAACGCGCCTGATTCACTTCATAGGCAAAGACAACATCGTCTTCCATTGTCTGATGTTTCCAGCGATGCTCATGGCACACGGTGACTACATACTGCCGGAGAACGTGCCCGCAAATGAGTTCTTGAATATTGAAGGAGCCAAGCTTTCTACGAGCCGAAATTGGGCGATCTGGCTTCACGAGGTTCTCGAGGTTTTCGAGCCGGATCTCTTGCGATATGCGCTGGCATCCATGCTGCCAGAAACGAAGGATGCTGATTTCAACTGGACCGAGTTTCAGAGCAGAGTCAATTCAGAGTTGGCAGACGTGTTGGGCAACTTCATCAATCGCACCATGACGTTCGCGCATCGGTTTGCGAATGGCAAGCTGCCGGAGCTGAAAAATCCCGATGAGCTCGACAAGTCGGTATTGGCTCAGATGAAGACCTTTCCTGAACGTATCGGAACCGCGTACGACCACCATCGGAACAGGGATGCTGTATTCGAGACTATGGCGCTTGCTCGCCTGGGAAACAAGTATTTCAACGATGCTGAGCCCTGGCACACGCGCAAATCAGATCCTCAAGCATGCGCGAATACGATTCATGTTTCGCTACAGATATGTGCGTCACTATCGGTACTGATGGAGCCGGTATTGCCGTTTACTGCCGTGAAGTTGAGAAATATGCTGAAATTGACGGGTGTGCGTTCAAGCATGCCCGAGGGTAATGATGGCGTTGGTTGGGATGATGCCGCAGGCAGCCTGCTAGAGGTGGGTCACAAACTGGGTGAAGCCGCAATCTTGTTCGGTAAAATCGAGGACGAAATCATCGAGGAGCAGAAATCAAAACTCGGAGCCCCAGAGACGGCCCAGTCGGAGGACGCTCCATTTGAATCGTTGAAAGAAACGATCACGTACGATGATTTTTCCAAGCTGGATTTTCGCATGGGCACCATCACGGCCGCAGAGCGAATTCCGAAATCGAAGAAACTGTTGCGGACGGAAGTAGACCTGGGATTCGAAAAACGGCAGATCCTGGCCGGAATCGCTCAGCATTTTGAGCCCGAAGACCTCATTGGGCGGCGCGTCGCAGTTGTCGCCAATCTTGCTCCTCGCAAAATGATGGGACTTGAAAGCCAGGGCATGATCCTCATGGCCGAAGATCGCGAAGGGAAGTTGTTTCTGATGGAGTCCGACGGGGAAAACGGCTCGGTGATTCGCTAGTCGGCTCCGCGGTCGGCTCAGATGTTGATTG
>CALBJU010000045.1 GCA_937893205.1 uncultured Bacteroidota bacterium | reverse complement strand
TCTGATATCCAACTTGAGCTCCAATGTCTTTGAAGGATCCATTCGCCTGCGCGACAACTGTCAAGTTGTGATTTCCCAACATGTCGCTGAAGAAGAATCCTACCCCGCCAGACACGCCAGATCCGTACAGACCGCCTGCCTGCACACCAATGGTTGGTGGCGCAACGTAATCCAGTTTCAGGCGGGCGTCGTAGGCACCGATCGAATAATCCTGATCCGGAGGCAATCCGGTCAGAGGGTCATTCAGGTAATTTCCAACCAGTCCTTCGTCAATTCCCCGATACGGGGGTAGGACAGACGCAATAGCTCTCGCGGACGATTCAACCGGGAGAATCAACTCTCCTTCAAGTTCATCTGCTTCCCTTGAATAGACCGTGTACTTGCTGTCGCCAAAGACAGAAAACATCATCCTGCCGTTCTGAGCGGCCACCGACATAGCTGGCGACATGGCGGTGATACCCGAAACACCTGTCTTCAGATTGGTAATCTTGAAAACGTCTTCAGAATTCAAATCAATCCGGTACACGTCTTTGAATCCGTCATGGTCCGATATGAAGTACAGATTGTTTCCATCGGGAGAAAACTGTGCATTGTGGTGCAGGCCGTCAAAAGGACGATAGACCTTAATCTCAAGAGACTCGGTATCGATGGTGGCCAAGCGAGGCTCACCGTATTCCAGGGTCCGAAAGTTCGTGCCGTTCTCGCCACGGTCGGTTGTGAAGGCCAGCGTACGCCCATCTGGACTCCACGCAGGCTGTAGGTCAGCATACCGATCGTTCGTCAGTTGGCGAACCTCGCCAGATTCCATGTTGAGTACATACAGATCGCTTATGCCTCCGTCCATTCCGGAAAAAGCGATGGTCTCCCCATCCGGTGACCAGGCCAGATTGGTTATCGCACTCACACCTTGGACGCTGAATCGCCGAATTATTGAACCTTTGGTCCAGTCCAGGATCGCGATTTCATTGTCGCCCTCTACGAATGTGATGAAGGCAAAACTTCGGCCATCTGGAGACCAGGAGCCTGCAGATGCGATGAAACGGATCGCGTCGAAGTGAGAATCTGAATTCCCACTTTTCAACCTTCGTACAATCTCACCCGTATTCGCGTCGGCGATGAAAAGATTGATTTCGAACAGATCCTTTTCCGAGAGAAATGCCACATACTGGCCGTCAGGACTGACGACCGGTGAAAGATTCATGTTTCCTGAATCAATTTCTTTCGACAATACCAGGCGACCGGCCTTTTCGTTTTCGTCACGGCCCTCAGTGAGCGGCAGATAGGTGTCCTTCACGGTAGCTATCCACTCCGTCGAGAGGGAGTCGGTCGTTATGCCCAGTGTGTAGACGAACGCAGAATCAACTCCCACCTGGCCAGAAAGCTTGAACAAATTCGCAACGGCGACATCTCCGTATTTCCCTCCGATATAGGCCAGATAAGCCTGTCCGTATCGATACGGGAAATAGCTCATATCTCTTGTAATCTGCTCGATCGTCGGAATGTCATCTCGAAGGGCGGCATCCCGCATCCACATCGCCGTGTGGGCATCGAGGCGTCCCACAGAAAAGTACTCGGCCATGCCCTCAACTAGCCAGAGCGGAACCAGCTGGAAGGAAAATCGAATTGAATCGGTTCTAGAAAGCGCGATATCGTACTGAAAAGAGTGAACCAGCTCGTGTCCGAGAACGTGGTCTGTCTCTTTGTAACTGCCTGTCAGCGGCATTATCACTCGCTCCTTCAGCGATTCGGTCACACCGCCTGTTCCTTCTCCGAGTGTTCCACCAATAGCATTGGTCTGGTGAAAGTCCGCGTCATTGGCGTAAAAAATGATGGGTTTACGCTCGTAAAACTCTCGAAGGAAAGTTCGGGAGTGACGTTGATACCACCGTTCCGCCATCCGGGCAGCGTCACCAACGGCCTCTTCTTCTTCCTCATACAGAAAAAATTCGAAGTGGTCTGTTTTGAACGTTTCGAACTCAAAATCATCGTACTGGACCTTGTTTCGGCCGAAGTACTGTGCGCTTGAAATCAGTGGAAAAGCGAGTGCGCCTACAAATAATACCGCCAGTAGGAATGTAGCATATCGCAGTACGGGGACGGTGTGGAGCTTGGAGTTTGACTGAGTCATGTCTTCCGTCTTGTTGATCTCCGGGCGACTGGCGGGTAGGGGGGTCGCGGCGAAGAATTGAAGCTGGTTAAGCAAGTATTTCTGGCACTTAGCACCGTAAATCAAAAGCCTCGATATACCTCGAAGTGGTGATACGACGCGTATTCATCTGCGGTTGCCGGCTCAGAATAAATGTTCTCAGCTTGAGAGTCGCAATTTTCGAACCAATTTTTTGGCATTATGGCGTCAATTGTAGGGTTTGATAACTGATCAGAACGATCTTGTTGCTGAACGGAACCCTCTCAGGCATGGAACGATTTGAACAGCGTTCCAGAGACCCCGGTTCTGGACAATCTGTCGTCAAAACTGTACGCCATCAAAGACACGCCATGGATGAAGGTAGGACCCGCATTCGCATCTTCATTGCGCTCGTTGCCATCATTCTTGGAATTCTAACCCTGAGGCTCGGAAAGCTTCAGCTGATTGACAGTTCTGACCACACGGGTGAGTCGGAAGCCAATGCCATGCGGGAGCTTCGCGTTCAGCCAGCCCGGGGCCGTTTCTTCGATCGTAACGGAGTACTCATGGTCGAGAACGAGTCGAATTTCACGATCTATGTAACACCATTTTACTTTCAGGAGAACACGATTCCGCTATTGGCGGAACTGCTGACGGTGGCAGATTCGACGATCGAAAACCAGTATCAGGCGGCGAAAAGGTGGTCTTCCTTTAAGCGTTCGCCCATTCGCACAAACGTGTCCTTCGAAGCGCTGAGTCGTGTTCTTGAACACAGGCATCGATTACCTGGGATCGATTACGAGAGCACTCAGAAAAGGAGATATCTGACACAGGCTCGCATGACCCATGCCATGGGCTATGTTCGCGAGATATCCCAATCCGTTCTGAGGGCAAGAGAAGAGGACGGTTATAGGAGGGGCGATGCCTACGGACAGGGTGGCTTGGAACTGGAGTACGAATCTCCGATCCGCGGCCAGCCAGGCGCCAACTTCAAGATGGTGAATGTTCTGGGGCAGGTGGTCGGAGATTATCTGGGTGGACGGGAAGATTTGCCTGCCAAGAGTGGGTTGGATCTGAATCTAACCATCGATGCCGATCTGCAGGCATTCGCTGAATCGCTCTTCGTCGGGAAGCGGGGTGGTGTCATCGCGATGGATCCGAATACTGGAGAAGTTCTGGCTCTTCACTCGGCTCCCGACTATGACTTGGGCATGTTCACCCAGCGACTTGATCCCGAGGTCTGGGAAGAGGTCCGAACACACGTCGATCGGCCCCTCTACAACAGGGTGACTCAGAGTGTTCTGGCTCCCGGATCGACGTTTAAACCCTTGATTGCGTTATTGGCGCTGCAGGAAGGTGCAATCTCCAGGTACGAGGAATACTACTGCGGTGGTGGACACCCACGAGGGAACGGCGAAGTTTTCAGTTGCCTTGCTGAACATGGATCGATCAATGTCGTCGAGGCACTGATGCATTCCTGCAATACATTCTTCTTCGAGATGATGAAGCGAATCGATGTCAATTCGATGAATCGATTGGCCACCGCGTTCGGATTTGGATCGAAACCCTTTCTGGATATTGCGACGTCTGAAATTCAGGCGGGTTTGGTGCCAGATTCGGCCTACTACAACCGAAATTTTGGCGAGCGGGGGGGGTGGAATGTCGGCTGGATCATGAACCTCGGTGTCGGCCAGGGAGAACTGATGGTCTCTCCGCTCCAGCTCGTGAGGTACCTATCGGCTCTAGCGAACGGCGGCACTTTGGTGACACCGCATCTCGTTCGTAGCCTGGTCGACTCGGAGTCTGGAGAAATCACGGCTTCTGAATATCCGAGCACCACATTGGATCTCAATCAAACGTACGTCGGCATCGTCAAGGAGGGAATGCGACTCGTGATTCAGGAAAAAAGCTTATGGCTGGAAATTCCAGGGATAACTTCGATTGGAAAAACAGGGTCGGCCCAAAACCCAAGACACGAAGATGATGATTCTATTTTCATCATCGCTGCACCAGCGGAAAACCCCCAGATCGCCATAGCCATTTTGATTGAAAATGCCGGGTATGGCTCGACCGTGGCCGGGCCCATCGGCAGTTTCATGGCGGAGCGATATTTGAAGGGATTTGTTGACTACACGCCCGCCAGACGCGATCTCATGGATCTGATGTTCACCCAAAACAGCGCTCCTCTGGCGAGAAACTGATCTTTTATTGTGCGAACACGGTATCGAAATCTTGACGCGATAAGTCTGGCAGCGTGGCTTGCACTGGTTCTCATCGGTCTTGTTGCCATCTATTCGACGACCCATGGTCCGGCCGCCGAATTCTACGTATCGAGTCCAAGGGGAAACTATTTCAATCAGATTCGATGGTTTGGAATAAGCGTGGCAGGGCTGATAGTGGCGCTTCTTCTCCCGATTCGGTTTTTCCAGAACGCTGCGCTTCCTCTATACGCTCTGACCACGTTGCTCCTGGTCGTGGCCCTGGTATTTGGACGCGAGGTCCACGGTTCGAAATCCTGGCTCTACATCGGATCCATGAGCCTGCAGGTATCTGAAATTGCAAAAGTCGGCACCATACTGGCGGTGGCTCAGCTCGTGGGTATGCGCCGGCCCAAGACGATGGACCTACGCTTTGCGTTCATGATTGTCGGTATCATTCTGCTTCCTGCCTTCTTGATTGTCGCTCAGAATGACACCGGAACGGCCCTGGTATTTTTCGCGCTGATTCCCATCGTGTTGTTCTGGAGCGGACTCGAGTTTAATCTTTTACTCCTGATGATCGCGCCCGCGATTGCGGGGTATTTTGCTATCGTGTCCATGCCTGTTGCCATCGTGCTGTGCACCCTCTTTACGGGTTACATGTGGTGGCGAAGCCGTGACGGGAAAATGGGTCTTTTCGCCGCCGTCTTCACCGGGGGAACGGTCGCGATTACCAAACTGGCTCTAACGAAAATCTTGAGTGACTATCAGGTGCAGCGCATCCTGTCCTTCACCAATCCAGGCGCGGAGGAGTTCAGACTGGGAGTGGGGTATCATCAAGTTAACTCTATGGCCGCCATTGGATCGGGGGGATGGAGCGGTAAGGGATTTCTCAAAGGAACGCAGACCCAGGGCGGGTACGTCATGGA
This sequence comes from uncultured Bacteroidota bacterium, assembly GCA_937893205.1. Lineage (GTDB taxonomy): Bacteria > Bacteroidota > Rhodothermia > Rhodothermales > UBA10348 > CALBJU01. The sequence continues at coordinate 821 of CALBJU010000045.1, read as the reverse complement.
GCAATCAACGGATTTTGTGTTCTCGGTGATCGGAGAGGAATTTGGTTTTATAGGGGCGATGGTCGTGATAGCCCTGTTCGGCGTTCTGCTCATCCGGCTGTTGCGACTGGGTGCCAACATAAAGCACCCGTTCGGCGTGCTGGTTGCTTCCGGCACTGTCGGTGTCTACCTGATTCACATCTTTATCAACATCGGAATGGCGACCTCCCTTCTGCCTGTTATTGGCATTCCTCTGCCGTTCATCTCGTACGGTGGGTCGGCTCTTGTGGCAAATACAGCGCTGCTCGCCATCGTGCTGTCGCTTCATCTTCGCAGGGACGATTTCTCGATTTACGGCTACTGACCTGCGCCACAGCGGCTCATGTCTCCGGGTGGCGGTGGTTATTTCAGTTCGGCCAGCGTTTCGCTGATGCGCTCGAGCCCTCGGGCGAGGTAGTCCGTCTCGGCTCCGATCCCTATGCGTACTCGGCGATCCATTCCAAAACAGTCTCCGGCAACAATGAACGTGCTCTTCTCAAGCCGAATCTTGGTGACCAGATCGGTCGAATTGATATCCAGGTCATATTTCAGGAATACCATTCCACCCGCGCGCGGCGCCCGAAACGAGAACAGATCACCATGCGAGTTCGCCCAGTCGATGAGTACTTCGATATTTGTGTTGAGAATGTCCCGGTTTCGCTTCAATATGGCCATTCTGCGATCGGGCTGAAGTATGATCGCCGCAATGTTGTTCGAGAGGATGGGCGTTGAAATCGTGGTGTAATCCCTCCTCTTCCATACCTCGGATATTTCCGTGTGGGGGCCGACGAGCCAGCCAATAC
>CALBJU010000044.1 GCA_937893205.1 uncultured Bacteroidota bacterium | reverse complement strand
ATGTACACCCCGAACTTGGATACGCCCGAGATGACTCCCCCGTATTCTTCTCCGACGTGATTCAGCACATATTCTACTTTCTTCAAGCGAACCGATTCTCTTTCTGCCTCTGTTGCAACGACCTCCCGCTCTGAACAATGCTGTACAAGATCATCCAACTGCTCGCGATTTGGTTCGGACTTGCCAGCGAGTCGAGCTTTAATGAGTCGGTGGACCATCAGATCGGGATAGCGCCTGATCGGACTCGTGTAGTGGGTATAGTAGTCGGCGGCGAGTCCGTAGTGACCACGGTTATTGGTATCGTAGCGAGCTCGCGACATGGAGCGCAGTGCGGCCTGCTCGATGACTGCGGATTCGGGTTTATTTGCCACCGACTTCAACAGATCATTTAGGGCTTTGGGGCTCACATGACCCGAGTCATGACGTAGCTCATGGCCAAATGCGCCTACATAATTGGCCAGTTGGGTGATCCGGTCCTTATCGGGCGGATCGTGAACGCGAAAGACAAAGGTGTGTGGCTCGAGCCCGTACTCCTTTGCCACCAACCGGTTAGCCAGTAGCATGAACTCTTCCACGAGGCGATGAGAGTCCTGCCGCTCCCGGGGAACGATTCGGATCGGGCGCGAGGACTCGTCCAGTTCTACCCGTACCTCGCGAACACCGAAGTCGATCGAGCCGTTTTCGAACCTTTTCTCCCGCATTTTCTTCGCGAGGTCGTTCAGACGCACCACGTCCTTTTCGAGAGGATGACCCGCCCGTTCGCCGAGCATGATCTCCTGGGCGTCTTCATAGGAGAGTCGATGGGCAGACCTGATAACGGATTCGGTCATGTAGAACTTCAGCACCTTTCCATTGGAATCAAGATTCACAATACATGAAAATGCCAGCCGGTCTTCGTGCGGCTTGAGGGAGCAGAGTTCGTTCGAGAGTTCTTCCGGTAACATCGGAATGACTCGGTCTACGAGATACACGCTGGTGGCTCGTGCGGCCGCCGCGCGATCGATGGCCGTACCAGGCCTGACGTAGTGGCTCACATCGGCGATGTGAATGCCGACTTCCACCTGGCCGTTTTCCAGCGAGTGAATGTGAAGTGCATCATCAAAGTCACGCGCGTCCACGGGATCAATCGTAAAGACGCTCCGGTCGCGAAAATCTGCCCTTCGCGAGACCTCCTGAGCGGACAGATCCAATACCTCTGAACGCGCTTCTTGAAGGACATCCTCTTCAAAATCGACATCTATTCCTGCGCTCATAGCTAGAGCGATCGTCTGAATGGATGGATCGTCGGCCGCTCCAATAATTTTCAGGATACGTCCCCGCGGCGCCGCGCCCCGGTGCTCAAAAGCATCGATGGAGACTTGAACTTTATCGCCGTCAACCGCCTCGCCTACGGAGTCCAAATCGACGTAGATGTCGTGAGTCAGACGCCGATCATCTGGGATGACCACGGCGAACGAGCCGGAATGTTGAAACGTACCTACAGCGGAGGTTCGGCCCCGTTTCAGAACCTCCAGAACTTCTGCCTGTTGCCGCTGGCCCTTTTCCTGTCGTGCTGCCAGGCCGATTCGAACGGTATCCCCATCCATCGCGGTATTCATCCGACGGGATCGAACGAAAAAATCATCGTCATATCCTTCTACCCGCACAAATCCGTAACCAGCCTGGTGGACCATCAGCTTTCCTTCGAGGCGAGAGGAAGGTGGGCGATAGGCGAACTGGTTTCCTTTGATTCGAGCGATCTGTCCACGGTCGACCATCTCTTCCAGAACCGCCCGGCACGTTTTGTAATCCTGATTGTCGGAATACCCGAGCTTTTTCGCCACCTGTTTAGGCCTGAAAGCTCTCTTCGGGTTGTTCTTAAACAGGCCTAGAATCTCGCGCCTGATTACTTCATTTCGATCCATATATCTATTTGCCCGTGTCCGTCGAGGCGAAGAGATGAGAGGCCAGAGTCGGATTCAAGTTGACATGTGTGTCAGCCGAATCCATCAGGACAGCAATAGCGTCTTCTCGTTTTTCCACGATTGTGAGCGAGGCTCCGGGCAACAGGCTCAATTCTTCGAGAGTTTTCAGGACGGCCGTATCGGTGTCCATGACCCGTCTGATTTTCAGGGGAACTCCGACCGGACAATCCGCGAGTGGCTCCGAACTTACGGTCACCATGACTCCCTCGCGGGTCGGAATGGGATCTCCATGAGGATCATGTGTCGGATAGCCGAGCATTCGATCCAGTTTGTCTTCGAATTCCTCCGAGATATGGTGTTCCAGGTGCTCCGCTTCGTCATGCATCTCATCCCAATCGTAGCCCATGATGTCCCGCAGGTACGTTTCAAGCAATCGATGGTGGCGGATAATCTCCAGAGCAATTTTTTCGCCCGCGTCGGTCAATTTTACGCCGCGATAGGAGGCGTAGGTCAGGAGTCCCAATCCGGACAGGCGCTTGACCATGTTGGTGACCGATGCCGCCGAAACTCCAAGGCGCTCTGCCAGCCTCGAGGTGCT
>CALBJU010000043.1 GCA_937893205.1 uncultured Bacteroidota bacterium | reverse complement strand
CGACGATGTCGTTCTGGACGACATTGAGCTCGAAATTTCAGATACGTCGCTGGTTTTGGAGGAAGCGGGAAACGATACCGAGGTGGTCGAGGGCACTCCCGTCGGAAACAGCACAGCAGCCCGGGCGGACAGAGCCCCCTTAGCGGTTCGTATTGTCACTCCGATATACACCCGTGACGCCAAGCGACGAAATATCAGGGCAGAAATCGTAGTAGAGGTGCTCGTAAATGACAAGGGTCGCGTACTGACCACTCGAGTTGTAGAGCGTTATTTACTGAGCAAAGATGGGCTTGAGAAAGAAGTAGTAGCCGAGATCGGATACGGCCTAGAAGAATCTGCCCTCACGGCCGCAAAAAACCACACTTTCAGAGCAGCCTGGGAAAATGGCAAGAGGGTTCAGAGCTATATGAACGTGACATTTAAATTTGGCTTCTGAGTCAGTCCAGTAGAGCCGGAAACTGGCTGTCGAAAAAACCATCCCCGTAGATTTCGTTCACCTCGGCGATCTCGATTCGGTAGCCCGCGTACCACTCAGCATATCGGCTTTTAGCCAGCTTATGAGTCGAATCCTCTCGAAACGAAGCGAGGGCTTCCATCGATTTCCAGTAGTAGACAACGGCCACATTTTCGTCATCGTCCGACCAGGTTTTCCGACCCAGATATCCCTTACTCGAAAGAGCAATGTGGTCGATCCGTTCATTCAATGAGCGGAACGGGTCATCGTACGATAGTTGTCTGAAGATGAATGTTGCCGTGATCACAATTCCTTGGAGATGTGCGCGCGTGATGGACCTGCCGATCGAGTGATCGGAATACCAGAAAGTACATCATGATGCAACAGAAGTCGGAAGCCTCAGTCTCCCATCGGATGAGACTGCCAAACGACGTGGCGGATCATCCACTTGCCATCCAGTTTTTCGAGTTGGAAGTAGTCGATGCCCCACTGAGCCGTCAGCTTCGCGGACGCAATCTTATCGAGTACATCTAGAATGACTATTTCTCTGGGAGTGTTTTCATCAAGTCCCTGGCGATTATCGAGATTCCAGTCTGCAGCAAGGCCTTTCAGCTGCTCGAAGTTCATCGGAGCGCCGCGATAATCCTGGGTGGCTGAACTTCGCCAGTGGCCGAATTTGACGAGATCCTTGCTGACTGAACGTTCGATTCGTTCGGGCTCTGCTTGATACAGCCCTTCCAGATAATCTGTAATGGCATCGCGAACGCCATCTTCATCGGATTGTGCAAAAACAGGAGCAGAAAAAGCAAAAATGAGGAGAAGAAGGGCGATGCGCTTCATGGGCCAGTACGTATTGATTGGACCACGGTAATATAAGGCTTGACGGGGCGGGTCCACAAAAGTTGCTCCTCCAACGCGTCCTTCCAACGCGTCCTTCCAACGCGTCCTTCCAACGCGTCCTTCCAACGATCCGATCAGGCCTGCAATTCGTGTTTTCTCAGCCGTCTGTAGAGTGTCGCACGAGTGAGCCCAAGTTCAGATGCAGCGTCTGATACATCACCAAAATGTTTGCTCAACGCCGCGTCGATGACCTGTTTTTCTACGGAATCGAGATTCAGGGTGGTCAGTAAAACGTGGGTGTCGCTCTGGGACGACCTTGAGAACTGGATATCTTCGGGCTGAATCGTTCCTGACTCCGTCATGATGACGGCTCGCTCCATCATATGCATGAGTTCGCGAACGTTGCCTGGCCATTCATAGGACTCGAGCTTCTGAATCGCCTTTTCAGAAATAGACTGGACAAGTGGATTGTACTTCCTGGCAAACTGATCTCTGTAATGACTCGCCAGCATTCCGATGTCTTCGACCCGCTCTCGAAGAGGAGGGAGAACCAGCTCTACCGTATTGATACGGTAAAGAAGATCCGGCCGAAATTGCTTTTCAGCGACAGCCTGATGGATTGGTTGATTGGTCGCACAGATCAATCTGACATCAATCGACACTCTCTCGTTAGAGCCAATTTTCATGATTTGGCGCTGCTGTAGGACGGTAAGCAACTTTGCCTGCAGACCGAGGGGTAAATTCCCTATCTCATCCAGAAACAGCGTACCTCCACCTGCCGCTTCGAATTTGCCCGTTCGATTTTCGTGCGCATCCGTGAAGGCTCCTTTCTTGTGACCGAAAAGTTCACTCTCGAACAAGGTCTCGGTGAGCGCGCCCATGTCGACAGAGTGAAAATCTGAGCGTCTTCGCGACGATAGAGCGTGAAGCGCGCGCGCCACCAGCTCTTTCCCTGTTCCATTCTCTCCAAGAATGAGCACGTTCGCTTCGGTTACGGCAACTTTTTCGACCTGCCTCAGGACAGAGCGCAACGCTTCCGATTTTCCCACGAATCCCGGGAAGGGTGGGTCAATCTTTGTCTGGACCCGATGGGTCAGTCCTGATCTGTTTTGTTGAAATGCTATCATTATGGCGAAAGTCGAAACACCAATACTTGTTGTCGCGCAATAAGTTAAATGCACTGAACTTTATTGCATGTGCCCAAAGTCACGATCTGCGTGCAGATCGGGCTGCACGGTTAGAGAGCATCCTGTTCGATTCCGGACACCGCCATTTTCAATAATGCACATTTCGTTTCCTGGCCCCTGCCTTCCAGCGCCAAAATAGCCGAATTGCAAGAAACAGAGTGTTTTGGCACGAATGTCGCAATCTCTCCCGTGTTGCACTCAAGTAGTTGCGCGCGACACATACTGAATTCAGGAGATCGAACCGTGATCGTTCGCTTCGAGCACATTTTTCTCCAGGAATCCAGCTATCGACAAACTTGCTCGGATTCGAAAGGGACCGCCTGACACATCCCGGTTTTATTAAAAACCAATCGGTCCAGATTCGGGCACGTCATTCCTTTAGCTGACAGTTTTGAATCGCCGGACAATCCCTAAACCGAATTGTCATGTCAACAATGTGTGCACAGCACGAAATGACGCCGCACGAAATGACGGGGAAAATTCCCTGACTCTATCCACTCATGGAGGGCGCAAGTCGATCAATTGATACAGACAAAAGCTATCATGCACTACACTAGAACAATCAGTCTATTCATCGTGACCGCCGCAGTCAGCTTCTTGGGCATGGCAGCTCAGGCGCAGAGCGTCGGCAATTGCGAGCAGGCCATTGGAGAGTCCTATTTGGACATCAACAATGTTCGCGCTCGTATCCTTAACAACGGTAACCTGTTCTGGCGAGGCAGCCCCCACGTATACAACATACCTAAGGGTGGCCCGTCGAACGCAATCTTCGCATCCGGTATATGGATGGGCGGCCTCGTTGACGGCCAGCTTCGCCTTGCCGGATCAACCTATGGTCCTTACGAATTCTGGGCCGGTCCGCTGAACGACGATGGATCTCCTCCGTCAGATTGTTCTGTCTTTGACCGTGTCTTCAAGGTCGGAAAGGAAGACATCGTGAGCTACGACGGTTCAGGACAAGCCACACCCGACCTTCGGGACTGGCCAACCGGTCTTGGCGCTCCGACGGTCGATGCCAATGGTGATTTTATTGACATACTTGACCAGCCTCTGGCAAGCCGTGTCGATCGCGTGGTCAACCTTGCGGCGGGCGAACGCCCGGCCATTCTGGGCGATCAGATGATGTGGTGGGTCATGAATGACCGAGGCAACCAGCATACCCGTACCAATACTCCCGCAATGGGCGTGGAAGTTCACGGATCTGCTTTTGCATTCAACACGGCAGGCGCCATTGGAAACACGACCTTCTACAAGTATCGTATCCTTTATAAGGGTGACGTTCCTCTGGAGAACACCTACATGGGGCTCTTCTCGGATCCGGATCTGGGGAATTTTGACGATGACTACGTGGGATCGGATACCACTCTCGGCCTCGGTTTTGTCTACAACGCCGACAACGATGATGAAGGCGGAGAAGGCTACGGCTCGGCTCCCCCGGCGGCAGGTTATGACTTCTTCCAGGGTCCTCTCGTTAATAGTAACGGTATTGATGACGATGGAGATGGTCTGATTGATGAGGACGACGAGCGCCTCAAAATGACGTCGTTCACGTTTTACAACAATACCGGCGGCGTGCAAGGGGATCCGAGAAACGGCGCTGATATGTATAACTACATGAGGGGACGCTGGAAGGACGGACAGCGCATCACGTTGGGAGGAAGTGGACGAAATTTCTCCAATATTCCGACCTCGTACATGTTTCCTGGCAACCCGCCAGAGTTCTGGTCAGAATTCGACTCAGACGGAAATGGGAGCGCGATAGCTCCTGCTGACCGACGCTTTGTCATGGCCACCGGACCCTTTACGGTGCGACCCAACGATGAACAAACGCTAGTGTTTGGAATAATTACGAGCTTTGGAGAAGACAACATTGATTCTGTACGTCAGATGAAAGAAGATGACGCTCTTGCACAGGCTGTTTTCGATATTGATTTTGAGCTTCCTTCTCCTCCTGCTGGCCCGCGCGTTTCGACGACAGTCGCTGACGGATCGATCCTACTTGAGTGGGGCTACAAATCAACGGATAACAACTATCTCGATACGTACAATGTCATTGACCCGCTCCTTTCGGACGACGTCACGGACAACGATTACGTTTTTGAGGGATACAACGTTTTCCAGTACGAAAGCAGTTCCGATCAAACCGGTAAACGTCTGGCCACGTACGATGTCGTAAACGGCATTACTCGCGTGATCGAGGGTCTTGAGCTTACTTTTGTTACGGCAGAAGGAAATGACTCAGGACTAGCCCATTCGCACAAGGTGAATGGATTGATCAACTACCAAGACTATGAGTTTGGAGTTCAGGCATACGCCTACAACGCCACCTCAGGTCAGAAAGTGTATGCGGGTCCGATCACTCGCGTAAGTGCTCAGCCTTCCATTACCGATCTGGTTATCAGTGAAGCAGCCGTGGCTGCTTCACTTTCCGGGTCTGACATTGAGTCCATCAAGGGCGAAAATGTTGGTAACGGAAACGTGACTGCAAACGTGGTTAACCCTGCGGCTGTCACCGGTCACTCGTACACCGTGGAGTTCTTCACGCTCGATACGGATGATCTTGGCAAACGAGGCCTGGACGATGCACACGAAGCTCAGAAAGATCTAGCTTCACGCGCACCTAAGTCTGGTTCAGCCCTGGTTACTTCCTACAATGTGACCAACACGACAACCAACGAACTGGTCTTCGACGGAACAGCTGCTTATGCAGGAACCGGTCAAACGGCTCCTGAAGGCGGCGACGTTCTTCAGTTTGATGGCCTGTCACTGAACGTTGAGGGAGCTCCAAACGGCTTCCTTGAATTCAACGTGATTGCAAATGCTTCGGGACGCCTAGATCCTCCGATGCGCGCTGCGGCGGGCTTCAGGGGCTTTCCTGGAACGAACGTTGATGACAACGCAGTCAATGGCCAGCAGTCGACCAATGAGGGTCGCTGGCACATCGCGACCGGAATGTCGGGTGGTTGCCCATCGAACTGCGGTAATTACAGCTCATTCATTGCTCGCTCGATCACGGGCCGCAACGGATGGGGTTCTGTGATTCCTTTCGATTGGGAAATTCGTTTCTCACACGGTGGCGACTACGAGCTTGACTGGTGGAATTCAGGCATCATCCAGGCTGGAGATCTCTCCATCTGGAATGCTGGTATTGCTACGCCAGATGACACGAGCGATGATGTTCGTTGGATCCCGGCCATTCTGGACAATGGCGGAACGGTTACATGGGGCATGTACGCAGGTGACCACGAATCCTCGGGTGGATCGAACGATCCTTCTTCAGACTGGATCTACTTCTTCGATCCGACGGATGGATCTGCCGGTCAGGCGGGTTACGACGCGTGGGTTACAGCTGCTCTCGCAGAAGCTGGATCCGGCGGAGATGGCCTTGCCAATACGTGGGGCGGTCTTACTACTCCTGGACGTGTTGTTCTTTACAACTGGAATGGTGGCGACGTATCTGATGGTACGCTCGACGCAGT
>CALBJU010000042.1 GCA_937893205.1 uncultured Bacteroidota bacterium | reverse complement strand
TTTGGGGGTCGAAGAGTGTGGATTTTTTCGTCAAACGCAATGAGTCCGGTAGCATCGCGTTGCCGGGCCATGAGATAATGTAGTGCGCTGGCCAGGTAGGCACCATACTCAAGCTTTGTGATAGACGAGGTATGCTTGTAACGCATGGAGGTCGACGTGTCGAGAACGACGTAGTGCCTCAGATTGGTTTCTTCCTCGTACTGCTTGACGTAGTGCCGATCCGTTTTACCGTAGACCTTCCAGTCCACATGACGGAGTTCGTCACCAGGATTGTAGGGTCGATGTTCAGCAAATTCGACCGAAAATCCGTGGTAGGGACTCTTGTGGAGACCTGTGATGAATCCCTCGACGATGAGCCGGGCCCGAAGCTCCATATTGGAGAGCTGGCTGACGAATGCCGGATCCAGATACTTCAGTGGTTTTGTTTCTACGCTCACGGACTTGGGTACTTTGAAAAGCGGTGGGGTATACGACCGGAACCTGATCAGTTCCGTACGCCGATTTCATACTCTTTACGCAAGATCCGACCATTGGCTGCACGTATCTCAGGTAAAAAGCAGTAACTTTACGCCTATGGAGCCCAAAGATGTCATTAAGGCGCAACTCATGGATGCGCGTGACCTTGAGCGAACGCTGAATCGCATGGCACGTCAGATTGTCGAAGTGTTTTCGCTCGACGAATCGACGGGTGACTCGTTTGGATTGATCGGGATGCAAACCCGGGGCGTATTTTTAGCCCAGAGGCTGCAGCGGATAATTTCTCAAGTGGACGGAATCGATGTCCCGCTGGGTATCCTGGATGCAACTATGTACCGGGATGATTTCCGGATGCGATTCAAGCAGCCGGTCGTGAAGGAAACGAAGATCGAATTTGATATCGACGGACGCCACCTCGTCCTGATTGATGACGTTCTGTTTACCGGCAGAACGGTTCGAGCGGGTCTCGATGCACTGACGGACCTGGGGCGACCTGCTTCAGTTCATTTTCTTGTCATTGTCGATCGAGGCCTACGTGAATTGCCAATTGAAGCGGAGTTTGTAGGAAGAAAGGTACCCACTCTCCCCGGGGAAGAGGTACGGGTCCGAGTACAGGAGATGGACGATCGCGAGGGCGTCTGGCTCGTTGAATACCCCGAATCGAAGATTACCACCAGCTGAAAAATTTAGTATCGTTCGTGGAGCCAAGACCTGACGAGACAAAGGAAGAAAAATTGTCCGGACTCAAACACCGGCACCTGCTGGGTCTTTCAGATTACGACGCCCCAGAAATCGAACTGATTCTGGAGACCGCGCGTCAGTTTCGAGACGTTCTGGATCGACCCATAAAAAAGGTACCGACGCTGCGCGGTATCACGATCGTAAACCTCTTTTTCGAGTCGTCTACACGGACTCGAATTTCTTTTGAGCTCTCAGAAAAGCGTCTTTCAGCAGATACGGTAAACTTCAGCGCGTCGGGTTCATCGGTCTCGAAAGGAGAATCGCTGAAGGACACGGCTCAAAACATTGAAGCGATGAAGATCGATATGGTGGTTATCCGGCATTCATCGCCCGGTGCACCCCATTTTCTCACTCGATGTGTGGACTCAGTAATCATAAATGCCGGTGATGGTGCCCACGAACATCCGACGCAGGCTCTGCTGGACCTGCTCACTATTTCGGACCGATTCGATTCAATCAGTGGACTGAACATTTCTATCATTGGCGATATACTTCACAGCCGCGTAGCACGCTCCAACATCCACGGACTGCTCACCCTCGGCGCTAACGTGACAATCTGCGGACCAAAGCCTCTTTTGCCAGTTGAGCTTGATCGTATTTCTGAATCCGGAAGTCTACGGATCACCAACAGCCTGGATGAGGCGTTGGAGGGGAGCGATATCGCGATGGCTCTCAGAATTCAGATGGAGAGACAGGGACGAAACCTGTTTCCAAGTACTCGAGAATATCACGACCAGTTCGGGATTCAGCT
>CALBJU010000041.1 GCA_937893205.1 uncultured Bacteroidota bacterium | reverse complement strand
AATCACTGACGCCGATCTGGCCGCGTGGCGAACGATAAAAAAAGCCCGGTATGCGGATGTTCTCGCGTTCTGGTTGTTCATGTTGATCTTTTATGTGGTTGTCAGATCGACATCGATTCTGTGGCGATATGCTCCGGTGGGAGGGGCCTCCCGAGTGGCGAAAGGCACCGTTTCCGGCTATCTCGGGATCTTATTGATATCCAGATGGATCTTGCTGATTGCGCATATTCCGTCCCGCTGGCAGACCGGAAAGGCTCCTTTGGCGCCCTTGTTCGACCCGCAACACCTGGCTTCCGTATTCGGGTTCGGGAGTCTGCGCACCATCGGAGATCTGTTCATCACCGCCCTTGCCATTTCGCTGGGAGCATTGATGATACTCCGCTTGTCAGCTCCGCTCAGAGAGCGGATACAGTCAATTCTTGGCTACACGAACTCCCAGGTTTCTCTTCGGGTGGTCTCGAGTATCGTTCTGCACCAGATCGTTGTGCTTTTCCTTGCCGGCATTCTGTTTCAAATTGCCCAGCATGCAGTACTTGACAGCACACTGGCTCTGTTTGCACGCTCGGGTTTGTTGCCCGAACAACTTGTCATTGTGGTGTTCGGCGCCCTACTCCTTCTCGTGTTTTCTGTCATCCTCCTGGCGGGCCGATCTCTGTGGTTGGTGACGGAGGCTTTTCGGGTTCAATTTGACGTACTTCCCTCGAAAAAGAGCCTTCTTCTCGTCGTAGGAACTACAGCGGCCGTCATCACAGCACTGATTGCATTCGTTGAACCTGTCGGAATTCTTCTACCCGCCGAAATTTTTATCATCGTCGTATCGGTGACCTATGTCACTGCGTTCATCGGACCCATTCAACCGACTCGCAGATCTCCGATCGTCGTGTTGAGGCGAATCGTTCCGATGGTCATCGTCACTTCGATGGTGCTCTTTCCGATGCTTGAGATGAGCTCGAATCGGAAGGTTGAGATGAGAATGCAGGACGCCGCCGAATCGTTTCTGGAGGATCGTGATTCGCGCGTCATGTTCGCCATATCACAGGTCCTGGGTGATGCTCGTTCCGACGAATTTGGAGACAATCTGGAACTGGTGCCCGCCGATGAGGGCTTCGCTCGCCGCTCTCAGTTGGACTCCTTGGTGGAATCTGTTACCAAAGGCTCTCCGCTTTCGGCGCTGGCGACCTACGACGTAACCATCACGCTCTTCGATGACGGGGGGAGCGTTCAGGGGAGGTACAGCAATCTCAACCGCAGATTACCTCGTGCCATGCAGGACGTAGCCGATGAATCTGAGTTTGGTCTGTTCACAGCCATGTATGACGACTTTGGCAATTCCGGGTCGATGATCGAGAAATTGACGGGATCAAAGGATCAGAATCGATTCA
>CALBJU010000040.1 GCA_937893205.1 uncultured Bacteroidota bacterium | reverse complement strand
TTTCGTGCAGAAAACGGTTTTGTTTTCAACAACGACCTCCGTCGATTCTTCGGAATGAGCCGGTACACATTCTGGACAGAAAACAGCAGCCTCATGAACCGTTTCACCGTCTTCTCCGGTGTGAATCGAATATGGAACTATGATAATCTCCGCAAGGATGAGGCAATCTTTCTTGGATTCAACGCGCAGCTGAAACGCCAGACATTCATCAACGTCAATGGATTTACCTCCAACGAATTATTTGCGGGCGTTCAGTTTAACAGGATAGAGCGCCTGAACGTGTTCGTCTTCAGCAATTTCAGCGAGCCGGTTCAAGTCGGCTTCAACATGAATTTTGGTGACGGTATTTACCGAAACCCCGATGCTCCAGCGCTCGGTGGCCAGTTGAATTTGGGTGGAAATGTGACGGTCAAACCCACGAGTCGAATGACCATTCAGTCACATATCAATTACTCCCGACTACGCAACAGAACGACGGGCAAGAACTACTTCTCGGGATACATCCTTCGCTCCCGACTGAATTACCAGTTCAGCAGAAAACTGCTCGCGCGCGTCATCGTGCAGTACAATGATTTTTCGGAGAGCATGGAAATTGATCCGCTGGTAACGTACCGGGTGAGTCCGTTCACCGTATTTCATTTCGGGTCGAGCCATCGCTATCAGGACTTCCCGAACAGCAGTCCGGATCAGCGGATGGTTTTTCAGCAGACCAACCGTCAGCTCTTTTTCAAGCTGCAGTATCTCTTCCGAGTATAATTTCGTGAGCGATGGGGCGGCGAGGTTCAAATGAACCTCGCCGCGTTTTCGCTCGTACTGGCCTGATAGAACCGCAAACCTCGCCACTTTATGCGCCTATTCAAAGCCCCTGTCGCAAGACAAGCCGTTTTTCTTCTGGTTGTTCTGACGACCATCGCCGCCTCGGAGGATCCGCGCGGCCCAAATGACAAGGAAGTGCCCCGAATAGAGGGGGTAGAAATTACTATAGACGGGTATCTTACGGAAGACGTCTGGTCGCAGGCCACCGTGTTTTCTGGGTTCTCGGAATATCTCCCCGTCGATGGTCGTCCAGCCCAGGATTCGACCCAGGTACTGGTGTGGTACTCTCCTACCGCGATCCATTTTGGAATCCGAGCCTTCGAATTACACGGAGAAGTACGTGCGACTCTGGCAGATCGAGACAAAATTGGCGGAGATGACTACGTTCAGATCGTGCTTGATACCTACAATGATCGCCGTCAGGCATTCATGATCGGTGTCAATCCGCTTGGCCAACAAACAGATGGAATACTGAAGGACGGTTCTGGTGGAGGGGGAGGCCACTCCGGACCAATGTCCATCGACGAGAGTCCGGATTTTCTGTTTGAGTCAAAAGGACGTCTTACCGATTATGGCTATGAGGTCGAGGTTCGACTCCCCTTCAAGAGCATCAGATACCAGAGTGCGTTTACCCAGGACTGGGGGTTTAATGTCATTCGCCGGGTCCAGCATTCGGGCTATACGAGCACCTGGACGCCAACTCGATTGGACAATGCCTCGTTTATGGCCCAAAATGGACTACTGAGTAATCTATCCGACCTCCGCCGTGGCCTGGTCCTGGATATCAATCCCGAGCTGACGGGCGCCATGAACCGGACTTCTGGAGGCGATGCAAACTTCGATCGAAATCTCAACGATCCGCTTGGAATGAACGTCAGGTGGGGAATTTCCAACAATCTCACCCTGAACGGCACGTTCAATCCGGATTTTTCTCAGGTCGAGGCAGACGTGGCGCAGATTCAGTTTGATCCGCGCCAGGCTGTATTTGTGTCCGAGAAACGTCCGTTTTTCCTGGATGGAATCGAACTCTTTCAATCTCCCAGCGGGTTGATCTATACCCGTAGAATTGCGAACCCGGCCAGTGCGATAAAGGTGACTGGAAAACGAGGTAAAACGAACATTGCCGTGTTATCAGCAGTGGATAACAAGGAATTGTATCTCCGGGATTTTGACGCCCGCTACTTCAATGCCGTTCGTCTTCGCAGAGATCTTTCGGGCCAGAATACTCTCGGTCTTGTGTACACCGATAAAGTGGACGGAGACCACTGGAATCGCGTGGCTGCAATAGATGGACGCGTGACGTTTGCAGAAATCTACTCCTTCACCTACCAGGGTGGAATGAGTTTTACTGGAGATCCCGGAGAGACGGTATCTGCTCCCATGTGGAATTTTCGCGGCAGCGCTCAGGGACGGAAATGGGGCGGATCCGCGCAGGGTTCAGCATATCATGGCGAGTTCAAAGCCGAATCAGGATTTATCACTCGGACGGGTATTGCTCACCTGAATATTCAACCCTACCGAAATTGGTATGGTGAGGAAGGAAGTCTCCTGGAGTCCCTCAGGCTTGGAATAACCCTCGATGGAACGTGGGATTATGATCGATTTACGGAAGGATCTGGACCGAATGACCGAAAGCTGCACCTCACTTCCAACTACAACTTCCGAGGTGGCTGGGGCGGAAATACGTCGATATTCTACGAATCGTTCAAAATGCCGACAGGCCTTTACGACGACTATTACATCGAAAACCGAGAGAATGGGGTGGTGACGGATACAACCGCCTTCGTTGGTGTGAATCGCCTGATGAATCTTGGCTTCTGGTCTTCGATGCACACACCCCAGTTCAAGAATTTCTCTGCGAATCTATTTGTCGTGCTTGGCCGGGATGACAACTTTTTCGAGTGGGCGCGGGCGGACATAGCGTTCTATACGCTGACGCTCAATTTTAATCCTACCGACAAACTTCGATTCAACTTTCTCTACAATCATCAGCAGTAC
>CALBJU010000039.1 GCA_937893205.1 uncultured Bacteroidota bacterium | reverse complement strand
TCATGACCGCATTGACGAACTTCGAAACCAGTACATCTTTGTATACCGGATCGGCTAGAGTCTGTCGTTTTTCTGCTGTTTTTCTACGCATGTGTTTCTACGCGCTTTCCTGTGTCGAACAGGGTGTTGCTTGCAAAGCAAGCCGGGGTTTCAGGTGCCAATCGGAACTGGATCGCCCGAGATTAAAATGTCACAATGTTACTTGTCACTTAGCGAGCGAATTACTTCCGGGGACGTTTAGTGCCGTACTTCGAACGACTCTGACGCCTGTCTTCGACGCCCGACGTATCGAGTGCGCCACGGACGATATGGTACTTGACTCCTGGAAGGTCTTTTACACGACCCCCGCGGACGAGCACGATGGAGTGCTCCTGAAGGTTGTGACCTTCTCCCGGGATGTAAGCGATCACTTCATCACCATTCGTCAATCTGACCTTAGCCACCTTACGAAGAGCCGAGTTTGGCTTCTTTGGCGTCGTCGTGTATACACGAGTACAAACACCGCGTCTCTGCGGACAGGACGCGAGTGCTCGCGACTTGGTCTGCTTGACCTTGGGTCTTCGTCCTTTTCGAACCAGTTGCTGGATCGTGGGCACGTCTGTTACCGAGTTAATTCGAACATTTACAGAGACAACGGATCGGGGTGGAAATTCCGCCCATCTCCGAATAGTTTCAGCCTCACAATATACGGCACCCTTTTATCGCAACACTCACAGTATTGTGAAGAAAGCTTGAGATGGGGTCCACTTTGGGCAAAATCGGCCCGGAAGTCGATCAGGCGGGACATCAATGAGGATGACTGATCTATATCACTATAACAATATTGATAAATCTAGAATGGGTAAAAACGGCTGATTTCAGCGCCCATTGATGCTATATAATCGGGTGGTAATCGCCCAGGAAATCGCTCTGACATCGCGCTCGGAAGTGGTGCTCTCTGTGTTGATTGACAGTGGGCGCACAAGTGGGCTACCGAACAATCATCCAAAGGTTTACGCGCTACTCTGCCTCGGATTTTGCTCCCGTCTTAGCGCCTCTGGTCTCCTCTTTGGAATCGCCGTTCGTGAGGGCGACTTCATCTTGCCCGGGTGCATCGCCATCAGAAGACTCCGATTTCGAGGCCTCCTCTGCAGCGGCTTCCTTCTCCGTGCCTTCTTTCGCGGTGCTTTCGTTGTCAGCGCCGTTCTCCGCAGCTTCCTCCTTCTCGGCGCCATCATTCTCGGCGCCATCATTCTCGACATTGTCCTTGCTGGCGTCCTCTTTGTCGGCGCCTTCCTCCTTTTTTTGTCCGTTCTTGGAGGGATTGAGATCGATATATTCGCCATGAGGCCTCTTTCCCAGCAGTGCCACCAGGTCCTTCGGACCGAGTACTTCTTTTTCCAGAAGCGCTTGGGCAAGGGCTTCCAGCTCTTTGGAGTACTTTTCCAATACCTCACGGGCCTTCGTGCGCACTCCACCGATGATCAGCCTCACCTCCTCATCGATGATCCGAGCCGTTTCCTCTGAATACGGTTTGCTGAATACCGGACTGTCCTTGGAGCGACCCGAAATGTTGAAGGAGATGTATCCAATGCGTTCGCTCATTCCGTAATCCACGACCATGGCATAGGCCATCGCAGTGATACGCTCCAGATCGTTCTGAGCACCCGTGGATATCTGTCCGAAGATGATCTCCTCCGCTACACGGCCTCCCATCGCCATGACCATGCGATCGGTCAACGCTTCGCGAGTATACAGATAACGCTCTTCAGGAAGGTACTGAGCGTACCCGAGCGCTGCCAGGCCACGCGGAATGATGGATACCTTCACCACCGGATCGGTGTATTTCAGGTACCAGCCAGTAATCGCATGACCCGCCTCGTGGTAGGCTACGATTCTCTTTTCTTCGGGAAGAATGATCTTGTTTTTCTTTTCCAGACCCGCAATTACGCGATCGATGGACTTATCGAAATCGTCCATGTAGATGGCGTCCTTGTCTTCACGGGCGGCGAGCAGCGCCGCTTCATTACAGACGTTTGCTATTTCAGCTCCAGCGAAGCCGGGAGTCTGAGCAGCAAGCACTTCCATGTTCACATAGTCATCGAGAACGAGATCCCGCGTGTGCACCCGAAATATTGCCGTTCGTTCCCTTCGATCCGGCTTGTCGATCATGATCTGCCTGTCGAATCTTCCGGGGCGCATGAGCGCTGAGTCAAGTACGTCCGGACGATTGGTGGCGGCCATGATGATCACTCCGCTATCCGTATTGAAGCCATCCATCTCAACGAGCAGCTGATTGAGCGTGTTTTCCCGCTCATCATTTGCCCCCATCATCATTCCCTTGCCACGTGTCCGACCGATTGCATCGATCTCATCGATGAATATGATACACGGAGCCTTCTCCTTCGCCGAACGGAACAGATCACGGACGCGAGCCGCACCCACCCCGACAAACATTTCAACGAAATCCGAACCAGATAATGAAAAGAATGGCGTTCCTGCTTCTCCTGCCACCGCTTTGGCGAGGAGTGTCTTACCCGTTCCGGGAGGTCCGACGAGCAGCACACCCTTGGGAAGCTTTCCGCCCAGTCGAGTAAATTTAGATGGGTTCTGCAGGAATTCGACAACCTCGGCGACTTCTTCTTTGGCCTCTTCCATTCCGGCCACGTCTTTGAAGCTGAGTTTCTGATCGCCCATCGCATCGAACAGCACGGCCTTGTTCTTGCCAATGTTCAAAACCTGCGAGCCCGGGTTCATGCGCTTGATCAGGAATACCCACAGCGCGATGATGATTGCCAGCGGGAAAATCCAAGTCAGAATTCCACCCATCCAATCCTCTTCAAGGCGCGCATCGAAGGCCACTTCGGTCCGTCCGTCTGCAGCTCTGAGTCCATTGAAGTCGATCAGGAACTGGATCAGTTCGTGATCGGCGGGCTTTGTGGACACGAATCTTCGACCATCGTCCGGATTGGAACCTGTCAAAAAGTTGGGTTCGACCGTCTTGACCTCGACGCGTCCTTCCTGGACGGCCTGGACAGTGTATATCCCTTCGACATTTCGATCATTCACGAGGACGACTTCTTCCACGTAGCCCTGATCAATCTGCTCCAGAAACGCCGAATAGGAAACCTCCTGGGGCGTTACATCGCCCATGCGCAGCAAAATGTGCGTCATCAGGCCCAGAAACAGTGCCAGGTAGATCCATAGCATGAATCGGGGTTTCCCATCAGGCAAACGCGGTCCTCTGCCCTGCTTGGAGTTACCGTCGAGTTTCAGTTTTTCTTTGTCGTTCTCGGCCATCTGGTCTTCTTTTACGAACCGATTTCAAGGCTCGTTGCAGTCTTCAGTAATGAGGATTTGCCGCTGGTGAAGTGCGGGTCGCACGGTACACTGCGACCCCTTTTTGGTTCCTTTTCGAGCTTCCCCGGCGGGTACTAACGCTACCTTCTACGGACAGTAGTAGGTAAGAGGTGCAGATAAGTTCGCCGAACAGGTAGAATTGCATCAAAACTTGAACTTGCGCGGTCGCCTTCCGCTTTTGTCTCGAACATTCCCCAGCCGACAAGATATTCTACTTGTTCACCGATAGAGTTGGTGATGACATAGAGGCGGATTCCGGTGGATTCGAGCTGCGTTGTCAGCTCTCGCAGGGAGAGCTGGGCAGACCGGATGTCGAAAAACTGCGCCAGTATCAACGAGAAGCCTTCCGCATCCAGATCAGGACGGCCGGTTGGCAGAAGTGGCTTCAGATCCGAAGATTCGCGCCCTTCTTCTTCCTCCTCTTCTTCTTCGAGGGGCTCGCCTTCGTCCGCGGAAGGATTTTTGATCGGCAAAGCCTCCTCAAATTCATTTTCTGGTTCTCCTTCTTCAGAATCCGAAACGCCTGCATTCGGCATCTGTGGTCTTGGGACCTCCCGAAAGCCAGTTACTTTCGCCAGAGAATCGGCAGCCGCGAGCGAATCTGCTCGCGCCGCAGCTATTGCGACCAGTTGCATGACCAGACTGTCGGCCATTACCGGCTGAACGTCCAGCGAGTCGACCGCCGTTGTATCAACGGGCGGTGTGCGCAGCTCCACGATGGCGTCCAGGATTGCCCTGGACTGGAGGCCGATCTTGTTGCCTCTCATAGTGGCGACCAGGCGCGAGTAAATGTCCTCTATATATAAATCCTCTTCCTTCGGCTCTTTTTGCTCTTCTTCATCGTCCAGGCCAGGTAAATCTGTTTCTACATCCGCGGAAGTTGGTGTAGAAAGTGAAGAATCAGCCGGGGCCATTTCGAGATCATCCGGCAGATCCGCTGTAATAGCTGTTGAATCCACGATCGCCGCCGCTTCAATCGCTGCCGCCTCCTGCTCTTCAATCACTGCTGCTTCCGCCGCTTCAATCACCGCTACCTTCGGATCTTCAATCGCAGCTGCCTCCGGCTCTTCAATCACCGCTGCCTCTTCAATTGCTGCTGGGGCCGCGACCGCCAGACTATCAGCGCCATCCTGCTCGATATCGCCCAGGATTTCGAGTGAATCAGGTTCAACGGCGAGCGAATCCTGCTGTCCTGCATCCACAAGGGGTTCAGGATCGGGCAAGGCTTCGAATTTTTGTGGCCACAAGACCGATAGTCGGTGTCGTTCGATTTCGAGGGGTAGCGGAGCGAAAATGGCTGCTGAGTCGGCATCAGCCATTCTGAGGTGAAGATCGCCCACGACGAAAAGTGCGCGAGCGCTCTCTTCATAGTCGACCCAGTCGACAGCCACACCCAGCATGACATTGATCGCAAGAATGGGGTCTGCATCCCCAAATCCGAGGGCTAGATCGAATGCTTCGACGGCAAGTTCCGTAGAGTCGCGTGTGACGGAGTCTTCAATCTCAATGCCGAGGCGCTCCCGAACTCCATCAGAAAAATCTGAACCTGGAAATCTTGCCAGAATATCGCGGTACAGCCGCTCGGCGGCCTGTAAATCGCCCAGTGATTGCTGGACTTCAGCCAACGCGTAGAGGGCACGCTGGGCTACTGGCTCCTCACCGTCTTCCTCGATCACCTTTCGGTACCACACAATGGCGGAATCGGGCAGCACCATCCCCAGAAATAAGACGTTGCCCAGTTCATATCTGGAAATAGCCCTGGATGCTCTCATAAGCACCTGATCCACGGAATCTCTAGGCACCGCAGAATCATCGATGTCCGGTAGGATGTTCGCATTCAGTGCGTCCAGCGCCGCAGTCGCATCTTCGAGAGAGGTCTCGTCCTGATTAAAACTGAGGGAACTCAGCGCCGCGCTTCGCCTCCAGTTGGGAGCCAGTTGACGATCCCCCCAGATTTCCTGGAACGCAATTCTCCCTTCTTGTGCTCGAATGGGGTCTTTGTGAAACAGGAAGCCGCCGGCCGTTCCGGTGGGGTCGCCAAGGGTTGGAATGATTTTACCTTCGGGGAGCCCACGATCGCGATTCAGATCGTTGAGACCGCCCGAGCCCCGAAATGCCTGCGCGCGCTGACGTTCTTCCAGAATTTTACGTCGCTCTTCCAGACGCACTTTTTCCTTCTCACGCAGCTCCATGATTTTAGCGTCGTACTCTTCCTGTGGAAGGCTCCCAAGCCAGAGCAATGAGTCGTAGCGAGCGATCTCTCCGAAAACGCGGGCGTACTTGGAGTAATTATCCCTCAGATCGGTTGCGTCGATGATGGCTTCGGGTGTGAACTGGGTGTTCGCGCCTGCTGCAGTCCCGACCCGCGAGCTGTTTCTGGCGGAGACCGCGCCTGCAAGATTTCCCGCAGCCGTATCGAAATGAGCGGCGGCCATCATGAAGTTGCGGTCGATGTCGCGATACAATTCACCAAGAGCGTAGTGGACCCGTCCCTTCACCTTCGATGCGCCAGAGACGATCTCGGGAATGGTGAGTAACTCGTCATACAGGTCGAACGCCTCATCTTCCCGGCCCACGTTCTGCATGATGCGTGCCCGCAGGAATCGCATTTCGGCGAGATTGTCGAAGTTCTTGTCGTCCCGCTCCATCTTTCGCGCCTCGGCGATAGCGCCCTCTGGATCGACGTACATGCCGTCCACCCGAATGGCGCTGAAACGAGCGGCATAGTCCAATTCATAGATCGGGCGAAAATCGCGAACGTCTTCGAATGCAGCTACGGCGTCTTCGTAGCGCCCGAGTTTTTCGGACACCTGGCCCAGCAGAAACTGGGCTCGAGCCGCCAGGTCCTTGTCCTTGATATCCGGAATGGCATCGGTGAGGTACGTCGCGGTCGCCTCCCAGTTATCCTGCTGGACATTCAGATCCGCCAGAAGCAGTTGATATTGGCTGGCCCACTTGCGGTCCAGCTCCTCCCCGGTGATCGCCGCATTCAATTCGTCGAGTGCACTTTCGAACGCACCACTGGTGATGAGGGATCGCGCCAGCCAGAATCTGCCTTCGTCCTCCAACTTGGATTCCAGCTCGATGACTTCCCGGAATTTTTGCGTAGAGCCTACATAGTTTTCCTGATAGTAATAGGCTTTCCCGATCAGGAGCAACGCATCGTCAACCCATTTGGAATCTGGATGCTCTCGAAGAAGGTCGGCGCTCTTCAGAACTGCGTCTTCAAAATCGCGCGAGGCCGATGCGCCGGTGGTCTTCACAAAAAGTGGCAGATAGTGATTCCGGTCAACTTCCTGATTCGTCCGGTTCAGATTGTTAAAGCCGTTCTCAAAAACGCGCTCCGCATTGTAGAATCCGTTGTAGTACGCGGTAAAGTTGCCGTATGGGCGGCCGATGATATCGGGCGCCTTGCACCCGCTTCCGATCAGAATGAGGAGCAAGAATGCGATTCCGGTCTTGACCCCATATTGGGTAGACCAGAAGTGAATCTGTTGTGGACGAATTGTCTTCACGTCAGCGAATGATTCCGCGGTTATCGGTGATTAAGTCGTAGCGGTTTGGCTGAGCGATGAATCCTGGCTGATTAACGGTAATAATACGGTCTCTTAAAGGACGCTCACGTGAACCATGTTGGTGCGTCCTTTAGCGGGAAGCGGCATTCCGGCGGTCAAAATGACAATTTCTCCGGTCTGCGCAAGCTGCTCCTCTCTTAGTACATCGTGGACGAGCGTAATACCCTTATCCGTGTCCGACTGAAAAGGAAGATAAAATCCTTTTGTTCCCCAGGAGAGCGCCAATTGCCCCAGTATCCGACGGTCATCGGTGAACGCGTAGACCGGCACGTTCGGGCGGTGTCGGGCGATCGATCTCGCAGTCGCGCCCGAAGCGGTCAGGCACACAATGGCCACCGCCTTCAGCTTGGCCGCCAGAAAGCTGGCCGTGCGCGAGACCGCCTCCGTAGTGGAGGGAGTGTCTCCGAAGGGCTGTGTTTCCCTCTCATTTTCGATGAATGCACGTTCCGCCTCGATAATCACGTCAGACATGACCTCGACAGTGCGAACCGGATATTTTCCG
>CALBJU010000038.1 GCA_937893205.1 uncultured Bacteroidota bacterium | reverse complement strand
TTCATGGCGCAACGTTTGCTTCGGAAGAGATCTCGGAGAAAAGCGAAGCCAGGCGCCCCAGTGTTCAGGTCGGCGATCCGTTCACGGAAAAATTGCTGCTTGAGGCGACTCTCGAGGTCATTAACAGCGGGACGGTTGTAGGAATTCAGGACATGGGCGCCGCGGGGCTGACCTGCTCATCCTGCGAGATGAGTGAAAAAGGCGACTCGGGAATGGTGATTCACGTCGACAAGGTGCCCACTCGGGAAGAGGGTATGTCCCCTTACGAAATCATGCTTTCCGAAAGTCAGGAACGGATGCTGATCGTCTGTGAGAAGGGGCAGGAAGAGAGACTTGAGGCGATCTTCGAGAAGTGGGATCTTCATGCGGCAGAAATTGGTCACGTCACCGATGATGGTCAGGTGAAAGTCTTCTGGCACGGCGAGTTGGTGGCAGACGTTCCTGCAGAGCATCTGGCTCTGGGCGGTGGCGCACCAGTGTACATCCGTGAAACCGAACGGCCCGCCTATTTGGACGATACGGAAGCATTCGATCCTGACTCTATTCCCGATTTATCGATCGAAGGTGTTCAAGATGCGCTCGAGCGACTCTTGAGAGCACCCAACATCGCCTCGAAAAGATGGGTCTTCGAGCAATATGACACTTCCGTGCGAACCAATACCGTCATCGGGCCTGGTCCCAGCGATGCCGCGGTCATACGTTTGAAAGGCTCGAAGAAGGGCCTTGCCCTCAAGACAGATTGCAACGCACGCTATGTCTATCTGAATCCTCGAAAGGGGACGCAAATCGCCGTCGCAGAAGCGGCCAGAAATGTTGTCTGCGCGGGAGGTGAGCCTGTAGCCATCACCAATTGTCTGAACTTTGGCAATCCGTATAAACCAGAGGTTTACTGGGTTTTCAAAGAAGCATTAGCCGGAATGGGCGAAGCATGCCGAGCGCTTGGTACTCCGGTGACTGGTGGAAACGTTTCATTCTATAATGAAAATCCAGAAGGTGCCGTCTTTCCCACGCCTACAATCGGAATGCTTGGTGTGGTGGATGACGTAGAGGCGCACGCGACCAGCTTTCCAGTGAAGTCGTCGGGTGATCTGATTGTGGAACTGCGACCCTCGGATCGCGGCCCGCAGGGTATCGAAGCATCCGAGTATCTGTCTCTCGTCCACGATACCACCGCGGGAGACGCGCCCGCGTTCGACCTGCAAGAGGAAAAGGCGGTACAGGCAGCATGTCTGAAAATGATCAGATCTGGTGTTGTCAGGAGCGCGCACGATGTATCAGACGGCGGACTGTTGGTGTGCCTTGCAGAGAAGGTGCTGGCTTCTGAAGGGTTGGGTGCGAACATTGAGCTGGCCTCGATTGAAGAGGAGCGGCTAGACGCGCTCTTGTTTGGAGAGGCCCAGTCACGGATCATCTTGACCATCTCACCAGAACAGATGGAAGAGGCAAGGTCCACGGCTTCTGAATTTCCAGTCGAACTGGTCCAGCTTGGAGTCGTTGTAAATGGCGATTTCACCGTTTCGGTCGATGGACGTCAGGCGGTAGCAACAAGAGGAAGGGATTTGGAGATCATATACGAATCAGCGATTCCTGATCTGATGTCTAATTAACTGTAAATAAAGAGCATATAGTTCGAAAAATGACCTCTGGGAGTGGGTGCTGTAACATCCTACTTCAGCGAGCTACCCAAGGCTCGATACAAGCTATTTGAACGAATCACTAAATCTGTAAACGAGGAAAATTCATGGCACAGGACGCAAAATATGTGACCCTTACTGACGCCAACTTTGCATCCGAGGTTCTTGAATCCGATCAGCCGGTTCTGGTTGATTTTTGGGCAACCTGGTGTGGTCCTTGCCGCATCATCGCCCCGGTCATCGTAGAGCTTGCAGATGAATTCGAAGGCAAGGCTAAGATTGGAAAACTCGATGTAGACCACAATCCGCAGACGGCGATGCAATATGGTGTTCGATCGATCCCCACCCTGCTGTTTTTCAAGGATGGGCAGGTCGTAGATCAGCTCGTAGGAACTGCCCCCAAGAAAGTGCTGGCGGCGAAACTTGAAGCCCTTGCCGGTCAGCCGGCTTAGCCAGAAAAGTATATGGAAGGGATCGATTTCGGATCTGCTGAACATCGAAAAGTGGTGATTATTGGCACTGGACCAGCCGGTCTTACGGCTGCCATCTATTCTGCCCGGGCCAACTTCGCGCCCCTGGTGATTCAGGGGCCCGAGCCAGGAGGCCAGTTGATCACAACTACCGATGTCGAAAATTACCCTGGCTTCCCGGACGGCATCATGGGCCCTGACATGATGCAGATGTTCGAGAAGCAGGCGGAACGATTTGGGGCCGAACTTCGGTGGGGAACTGTCACCAGCGTAGATCTCAGCCAGCGACCCTTCAAGTTGATCGTCGACGAAGAAACACCCGTCACCGCTGACACCGTAATTGTCTCAACCGGAGCGTCGGCGATGTACCTCGGCCTGGAAAACGAGTCCCGGCTTCTGGGACATGGTGTGTCCGCTTGTGCGACCTGCGACGGAGCCTTTTTTCGTGAGCAGAACGTGGCTATCGTCGGTGGAGGAGACACAGCGATGGAAGAGGCTCTATTTCTGACACGCTTCGCATCAAAGATCTTCCTGATTCACCGACGCGGAGAATTTCGAGCCTCAAAGATCATGCAGGATCGGGTCCTATCGCATGAGAAGATAGAGGTACTCTGGAATACGACGGTTGAAGACATACGCGGTGACAAGCTGGTAGAAGGCCTCGTCATCAAGGACGTAAATACGGGTGAAGTTCGAGACCTCGACGTGGAAGGATTCTTCGTCGCCATCGGACATACGCCCAACACAGACCTGTTCAAGGACTTCCTCGATATGGACGAGACGGGATATATTCAGACCCAGTCAGATTCGACCTATACGAACATTGAGGGCGTCTTTGCCTGCGGTGATGCGCAGGACCACATCTATCGACAGGCCGTGACCGCGGCCGGAACGGGCTGTATGGCCGCGATCGATGCTGAAAGATGGCTGGCCGATCAGGAAGCCTGATCTCCAATCCATTCGAGGGCTTGTAGTGGAAGTGTTGCGCCGCGCGTGAGCGCCGCTTCGTAGAGCCAGTATGCTCGTTGCACAGCCGCTTCCGATCCTTCTTCCTTCATCAAATCCGCCACTGAGACGGCCAGCTGGGCGTTGAATCCTCCTTCGCGGCCGCAAACAGCCATCAAGGATTCTTTGTCCATGAGAAGGAGTCGATCAAGATCGTTTCCCAGCGTGTCCTTCAGCGCCATGGAAATCATTTCCCGTGATTCCTCGGTTTGTTGATCAAGTCGCTTGTTGAAAAGGACCTGTGCCAAAACCTGAGCGAGTTGATGGATCTGGCGGAGTATGAAGTCTCGATTGATCACGGCGTGAAGCAGTGTAGTGAATTTATTTCCTGAACATATTCATCAGGATAAACCAGACATTTTCCTTGCGCTCTCTCAGGCGCCGGGAAAAATACGGATACCACATGTCTCCGAAAGGGATATATACACGCATACCAAAACCCTCAGACGCAATGTCGTGCTGCGTTTCAGCCCTGATTCCGTACAGCATCTGAAATTCAAACCGGTCCGAAGCGATTGATCGTTCGCGAACATAGGATTTCGTAGCGTCGATCAGAATGTCGTCGTGCGTAGCGATCCCGGGATAATTTCCCTTCGAGATCAGTGTCTCCATATGCTCCAGGTAGTGATCCCGAATACTGGGCATATCCTGGTGGGCAAGACTTGGCGGCTCCTTATAGGCGCCCTTGCAGAGCCTGACTCTCGCTCCGAGATCACACATGCGAGCGACATCGTCTCCCGTTCTTTTCAGGTAAGCCTGAAGTACAATTCCGACATTTTCCCGGTACTCAGGAAACACCCGCTCAAAGATTGATACGGTCGATTCAGTAACATCTGTGCCCTCCATATCGAGTCGCACGAACGTCCCATTTTCCTTTGCTACCGTCAGCAACTCGTGCAGGTTATCCAGGCAGAAGGACTCGTCGATCTTCTGCCCGAGCATGGATAATTTTATGGATATGTTTGCGTCGATCTCGCCATCGCTCGAACTGATCGCCCGAATGAGGGTGATGTATTCGTTTTTTGACTTGGTTGCGAGTCGTGGATCAGAGATGTACTCGCCCAGTAAATCGAGCGTCGTGGTCAGCCCTTTCGACCGAAGTTCTTTCGCAACCGGAAGCGATTCTTCTATGGTCTCCGCAGCCACAAACTTGCGGGCGAGGAAAAAAGGAAGCTTCATTCGAAATCGGTTCTCTTATGCGATAAAAGGGCATTATCATCCCAAAAAGGCGGCCTGAAAACTACGACAGCACCTCTTTTCAAACAACCGATTCAGCCAAATACGATCTCCAAAGCGCGGTTCAAATCGGCCTCGAGATCCGACGGTGATTCAAGCCCGACAGACACCCGCAGCAAACTCTCGGGGGTCGGCGAATCGGGGCCTTCG
>CALBJU010000037.1 GCA_937893205.1 uncultured Bacteroidota bacterium | reverse complement strand
TGATTGATGATCGCTCGATTGACTCAGCTGATGAACTTTTACAGACGATCGTACAGAGTGGCTGGACCAAACAGGCGCTCCCTCTCTATCGCAAGTTCTATTCAGATAAGCCGGAAAGCGAACTCCTGCGCCGTCGCCTGGTCGCCCTGTGCGTCAAGGAAGGCGAGATGGATGAAGCGAGAGTTCTGGCCAGCACGAGTGCATTGAAGCTCGCTGCCTGACACCCGAATCGATCCCCGTTCTTACGTATCACGTTTACTTTCATTCAGGGTCATGACTGTCAATAAATATCGCACAACCGGACGACTCACACTGCGGCAACCACCCTCTCGGGAGACCGCAAAGGCTTCGGCACTGGCATTGGAACTCGGAACTGCTCGCGCAGAAGATGTAATTCGCATTCTCTGGAGCGACCCGATGTCAGCCTTGAATGTCCTTAAAAGAGCCAATGAGTCGTATTACGGCCTCCGAGAAAAAATAGGAAGCATATCGCACGCCGTCGAAATTCTAGGAGTCGAAGCGTGCTTACGACTACTCTCAGAGTCGACGGAGTCAGGCGCCGAGTCCCCCGTGATCGACGCCGTCGTTCGACACGCAACCGCTACAGCGTCCATTAGTCATCGACTGGCAACTGGATCCTGGCTCTGGAACGATCACTCTCCCAGCCGTCCTGACCTGGTCTCAACTGCTGGATTGTTGCACAGTATTGGCAGAATCGCCCTCTGTGCTTCTTTTCCATCCGAAACGGAATCCCTCTACGGATATTCAGAGCTGAGCTTCCCCGTCGAGGGCGATCGCCGGGAACTCGAACAGCTCCAGTTTGGGATAGACTACGCCGAGGTAGGAGAATTCATCGGTCGAAAGATGCACCTGCCCACCGAACTTATCGAATCGGCACGAGGTCATGTCCAGCCAACCATGTACCCTGCCGAAAGTACTTCCCGCCGAATTTCTTTGATCGTTGGAACGGCCGGCTTCCTGGCTGATCAGTCGGGTTATGGAATGGAGCCTCAAGTGTCCTTTACCTACACCGGTGAGAACAGCATCCTTTCCGCGTTTCAAAGCGAAGTGGCCCTTCAACCATCGACCCTCAATGATGTGCTGGAAGAGCTCGATCAGATGAAATTGAATTCTCCAACACAAACCTCAACCAATATCGGCCGCTCCGAAGATCGAGGAGCACGGCCGCGCCAGATCAAGCCCGGAACAGGCTCCGTTCAGAAATCCACCCAACAGCCCGATGCCCGCGCCGGTGCCCGGTAAAAGAATCTATTAGCTTCAATGTCAGATAATAAAATTAAGCATACCGAACGGCCGCCTGTTTCGAGATTGACCCGAACCGCGACGCCACCCGCACCCGAACTCAGCAGGGAAACACTTGCTGACTTCTCCCAGGTTATCACCCACAGGATTGGGAGTCTGCTCAGCGGCATCGAGGGCTATACGGACCTTATTCTATCGTCTTTGCACTCCCCTGATGACCGCGAAAATGCGTTCAGGATTTTGGAAAGTGTTTCGAGAATTAATGGAGTGCTGACCGACTTGAATCACTACGAGGAGCTCCTCGATCTCTCCAAACACCTTGTGGGCGCGAGACTGATCAGCACAGAGCTTACTCACCTCCTGGCGGACTCGGAGGCTCAAAGGCTTCGAGTTACGCACGAACTCCCTGAGGATGTGTTGATTGATGCCGATGACCGATTGCTCAGACAGGCCCTTCTGTCCATTTTAAGAAATGCGTTTGAGGCGACCCGTTCAGATAAACTCGCGGTCTCTCTTGATGTGGATTGCATCCATGAAAACAAAACAGTCCGTTTTCGCATATTCAGTCCCGTTCCGATTGAGGATGAGACAATTCGAAAACAGATATTTAATCCCTTTTTTACTACCAAGGCAGCAAATCTTGGCCTTGGATTGACGATGGCCCGTAGAATATTCCGGACACACGACGGAGACGTTAAACTGACGAGCTCCGAACTGACGGCAGGAACTGAATTCACCTGCACAATACCTCGCGCACTCGTGTAAGACGTGCACTCGTGAAACTGGTGTACGAGGGCATCCATTTTTAGGTATATTGAGGCTGCACTTTCTCAGTCACGACTGACCTTTACCAAGGAATGGATCGCGAGCCGCATCTTCTTTTCGTCGACGACGAAAATCTACTCCACAATCTTTTCGAGCGACTTTTTACCCGGCATGGCTTTCAGGTCACCTGTTGCGCCAGCGCTGCCCAGGCGATTGAGCTTCTGAAAGACGAATCCTACGATCTGGTAATCACTGATTTCATGATGCCGGACATGGACGGTTTCGCTCTACTGGGACACATACGGCAGTTCTACCCCACTACGAGGGTCATCATGGTGACGGCACACGCAAATGTGCAGCATGCGGTTCGAATGATGCAGCACGGTGCTATTGACTACATTCCCAAACCCTTTACGACGGCGGAGCTGCTCGACAGAGTGAACGCCTCTCTAGCCAAGAACCTCCCCGGGGTTGATGTCGCGCCGGCAGATTCCAAAGATGGAAACCGTGCGAAATCGAAAGGGACTCAAGTGGAGTACATCGGAGAGTCCGAAAGCATACTGAGACTCAAGTCCATCCTGCCGCGCGTCAGTAAAAACCAGGCCCCCGTCTTCATTCAGGGCGAGAGTGGAACCGGGAAGGAGATCCTGGCTAGGTTGATTCACCAGAATAGTGATCGTGCTAACGGACCCTATCTGACAATTAACTGTGCTAATCTCCCTAGAGATCTGGTTGAGAGCCACCTTTTCGGTCATAAAAAGGGCGCGTTCACCGGAGCCGTCGAAGACATGACGGGAGCCTTCGAGAACGCAGATGGAGGTACCCTCCTGCTCGATGAGATCACTGAGATAGAATTGGCCATCCAGGCCAAACTCTTGCGCGTCCTACAGGAACATGAGTTTCAGAAGGTGGGCTCAACGGAGGTGAAGAAAGTAGACGTCCGCATTGTGGCCACGAGTAATCGCAATCTGGGAGAGGTCATTTCAGAGGGCTTATTCCGGGAAGATCTGTACCACCGTCTTGCCGTGTTTCCCATGACGGTGCCACCTCTGCGCGATCGCCACGGCGACGTTGAAATCCTGGCCAACCATTTCGTCGATAAGTACTGCAACCTGTACTCACTCGAGTCCAAGTCACTTGCACCGGATTTGGTCGCTCATTTCAACGCCTATTCTTGGCCAGGAAATGTGCGTGAACTCGAAAACATGGTTCAGCGTGGTGTTCTGCTCTCTGCCGAGCGGACAGAAGTTGCCAAGTCTGATGTCTACGACGATTTCTTTACTGACGCTGAAGCAGTGCGCGATACGTCATCCGATGGTTCCAGCTTGAAGCTGTCAACCATCGACGACATGGAGCGCCACATGATTCTTCAAGCACTTCAAGATTCCGGAAACAACCAGCAAGTCGCTGCCGATAAATTGGGCATCAGCGCTAGAACTATTCGAAATAAGCTCCGGAAATATCGCGAAGATGGCTTGATTGATTAAGACCGCTTATTTCTGCCTCAAGACGATTTGTCTGCCAAAGCACTTCAGCCCGCGCAATCAGCGCCCAAATCGACCCAAGAGGAAGCATTTTCGCCCCAGGTAACCCGATAAAGCGGAAAGTTTTTCCTAATCGACAGAAGTTGACGTTTTCTTAAGTCCCTCACGAAATATTTTATCACTGTAGTTGCGGCCGTCCGTCTCAAGCTCCGCAAAGTCCATAAACACCCGTATCGACCCCAGAAGGTCGAATTTAAGCCGGGATAGATAATTTATTTCCTCGATTTGCCAGCTCCAGTCAGGAAGCGTGGCGGCGATAATCCGGTGGGTGGCATAGCCTTTGCTCGAAGGGAGAGTGTTGTCGATAATCACACTCGCTTTATTGCCCATGCGTGCCCTGTTTACTCAACTCAGTCTTCTGGTCGGCTTTATCACGGCATTCAACATGAATGCTGCGAACTACAGCCTCGCGCTTGCTATTGCAACTGGCCTTCTGGTCGCCTGCAGTATCTACGCCGTCCTTCTGCTGGGTGACATAACGATTCACCGTGTGCTTGAAGAAAAAGTCGGAGCGCTTACCTCGGTCCGATTTATTGATGACGCTTTTGATTCGGATTGGCTCGACGAGCCAATCTCCGAGACTGACCTGACAACGCCGACAAAGGAAGCCATTGCTGCCTGAATCGACCGACCTCCTTCCACTCACTTGCCCCTCAGATCATGGCCAATGACCTACAAAGCGTAGCCGTAAAATTTGTGCAGGAACCCACTGAGCGTCACCGCACAGACGTAGTGCTCGCCGCAGTTCCGCTCGTTCGATCAATCGTTGGACGTCTATCGATTCCAGATCATCCACTCGCGACTCGCGAAGATTTGGAAAGTGTGGGTCAGCTGGGGCTGCTTCAGGCTCTCGATGGCTTTGATCCAGAAAGAGGAACTCCATTTGTATCCTATGCCTACGGGCGCGTTCGAGGAGCACTCGTTGATTATCTGCGTTCCATCGACCCACTTCCTCGCGAGCGACGCCGTGTCTTGGCTGAGGCTCACAATGCGATGGATAAATTGCGTCAGAAACTGGGCGATGAACCTTCTGATCATCAGGTCGCCGAATATCTGAACATGACGCTCATCGATTACCACACCCTATTAAGAGACGCACAGTGCCGTTTTGCGCTGTCCCTGCATGCTCCCATCGATGGCGAAAGTGAGCAGACGGTCCTCGAAATCATCCCGAATACGGATACTTTAAAGGCCTTCGAACAGATCGATCGCGAGTCTTTGAAAGACTATATCAAAACACTCATTAACGAGCTTCCAGAGAGAGAGCAGACGATAATTGCCCTCTACTATTTCGAGAACTTGACTCTGCGCGAAATCGCCGGGTTGATGGACCGCACGGAAGCTCGCATCAGTCAGATCCTGGCCAAGGTGCTGAAAACGCTTCGCGCGCAACTGGCAATAGTTTCGAGCAGGGCTGCATAGACATTTTTTGCGAACCTCGGAGGGCCCTACCGCCTAGCAAACTCCGAGATCAGCAAATGATGAGGGAAGGTCTTCGGGGCGCGCAGCTTACGCTGCGCGCCCCGAGCCATTTTATCGGATCCTGCGTCCCTCTTCCATTATGCCTTTCCCAAAACCGTTCGATGTTTTAATCTTCTGCGAATCGTCGAACTAATGCGGCAACGTTC
>CALBJU010000036.1 GCA_937893205.1 uncultured Bacteroidota bacterium | reverse complement strand
CATACGGCCTCCGGAATAGGTGAGATTTGTTCAAGTAAATCGGATATTAAGGGTCAAGGGGAGAACCGAAACAGCCGCCTACAAAACGAGCGAACGGACATATTATTAAATACTCTCAAATGAGTCAACAAATATATTCCTTTACTTTGCGCAGGGCGTGGGGAGTAATCGCTGGCTGGTTATTGCTTTTCCTATTTATTTCTGTTCCGTCACACGGCCAGAACCAGAAGTATGAAATGCGGGGTGCATGGGTGGCTACCGTGTTCAAGCTGGATTGGCCTCTCTCTGTTTTTGACCCGCCCTCGGTACAGAAGGCGGATATGGCCACTCTGTTTGATGAGCTTTCGGCGAGTGGCATCAACGCCATCTTTTTTCAGATCCGCTCCGAGTCTGACGCCATGTATGCATCGCCTTTCGAGCCCTGGTCGCGGCATCTGACGGGTTTGCAGGGAAGGGCTCCAGATCCGTTCTACGACCCACTGCAGACAGCAATTGATCTGGCGCACGAGCGTGGAATGGAGCTGCATGCCTGGATGAACCCATTTCGTGCGGTAGCACAGACGGGGGCCTATTCGATCGCGTCAGATCACGTGTCAACTGCCCATCCTGAATGGATCATTGAAATAAATAGTATCAAGATCATCAATCCGGGCATTCCGGAGGCCACCCAGTACATCGTAGACGTTGTCACGGACATCGTGACGCGCTATGAGGTTGATGGCATTCATTTCGACGACTATTTTTACCCGTATCCACCAAACATGATGCTGCTTGAGGACGATGACGAGTATACCCAGTTCGGCGCGGGATATTTGAACATTGCTGATTGGCGACGTGACAATATCAATTTCTTTGTTGGGGACGTCTATTCGGCCATCAAGGACGTGGATGAGTCGGTAAAATTTGGGATAAGCCCATTTGGAATTTGGAAGGACGGTGTGCCGGCCGGCATATCGGGTCTTTCTTCGTACGATGTGCTTTTTGCGGATGCCACAGCCTGGTTGGAAGAGGAATTGGTGGATTATCTGGTTCCTCAACTCTACTGGCCCTTTGGAGGCGCTCAGGATTTTGAGGCCCTTGCTGAGTGGTGGGTTGAGCAAGCCGACGGCATTCATATCTACCCAGGAATCGCGGCGTACAAAGTAGACGCGGCGACGGCCGATTCGAGCCGCTACGCTGCCTCAGAAATACCACTCCAAATCGAGTTTTCGAGAGCGACTGCAGGCATCGAGGGAAACGTCTTTTTCAGGGCACGAAATCTTGGACCCGCGGCAAATTTGGGCCTGACGGATGCGCTCAGCAACGGCTACTATTCGACGAAAGCATTTTCGCCCCCCATGCTGTATGCAGATGTCGGGTCTCCCAATGCGCCGGAAAATTTTTCAGCTTCGCAGGATGCAGGTAGCCTTCGTCTCACCTGGGAGACACCTTCTGCCGGATTCGCTGCCGCGAACAAGTTTGGAGTTTACAGGGTGCGCTCAGATGCCGTTATTCCGAACTCAACGGAAATGACGAATGACCCCGCAAACCTACTCTCCATTACATGGAATTTGGAATACTTCGATACAGAGGCCCTGGAAGTGGGCGCGAGATACTACTATGCCGTCACAGCTGTGACGGCCAACTCAATCGAGGGGCCGGAGACGGGTCTGGTTGATATAATGTATTTCGACACCGATGTCGAGTCTCTTCCTCAGTCGAGGTCCCTGTCTTCCCTCGGCGTATTCCCCAATCCTGCGTCTTCACGGGTCAACCTAGAGCTCGAACTGGAGCAATCAGCCGTCGTATCCATCCGCATATTCGATATGCTCGGTAGGGAAGTCGCAAACCTTCTAGACGGATCACGGCACATGTCGCGAGGCTTGTTGCGGCGAGATTGGAATCTTTCGGATACCAGCGGAAATCGGCTCCCAGCAGGAGCGTACTACATTGTTGCGCAGACTGAATATCAGCGGTTAACGAGATCTGTAGTGATCCTGCGCTAGGATGGAGCGTCCGGGGCCTCAGATCATGAGGCGTTCTTTTACCACTTTGGATCGCTCACGGCTGGCGATGACCTCATGACCTCCGGTCAGGGCCAACTTGTAGCGACCCGAGAACCAAGGTATCAGCTCCTTGATGTGTCCAAACTGAACGATGGCGGAGCGGTGGACACGCATAAAGGAATTCGGATCGAGAAGGCCGCCCAGTTGATCCAGCGTGTAGTTGACAATGTGTTGTCTCAGGCGCGGACGCTGAGACGTCGGGTCATCTTCAAGAATATAAACCCGTGTGATGCCCTCGGAAATCTCAACAGAAACTATCTGATCGATGGGAATGATCAGAATCCGATCGCGATAGGGAATGGATAACTGCTC
>CALBJU010000035.1 GCA_937893205.1 uncultured Bacteroidota bacterium | reverse complement strand
CCGTGCGGCTGAGCAAGCATGATCCGCAAGCTGTGTTTCGGTTTACTGCCCACGTTCTTGCACTACCTGAAGTACGGGATGTGTATCACGTCGCCGGCGAAGACGACTTCTTGATTCATGTCGCCGTTCGCGATTCCGCCCACTTAAGGACCGTAGTTCTAGAGGGAATCACTGCCCAGGTCGAGGTAGAGCACGTTGAGACCAATCTGATTTTTGATCATCACCGGGACCACGTGGTCGAGGTTTGCTGGGACGCCGGCGTGTGACTATAGCTCAGAGGCTACAAAATGGTCGAGCAGATTCATTCTGATATCATGGAGCGAGCTGCCAGCTTGACTTCCTGCTGAAATACGAGCGGGCCCGATATACCTGTTGAGAACGAAAATAGACTCCGTTCGCTCGAGAGCGGTGAAGATTTGCTCCTGGCTTATCGGGTCTTCCGCGGTTGCGAGATGATATCGGCTGAGAATCATTTGCCTGACTCGAATCTGGTCGACCTCCGTAAATCCTGAGATACTCAGCTGGCCAACGGGGTTCTCTTCAATGTGAAGCGAGTCCTCGTAGACCACACGTTCGTTGGTGTTGGCGAAATCACTGTTGAGAAATATCACGTAGTCGTAATTAATGACCGCCGTATGCTGGGCGAGATTATCGCTGCATTGGGAGTCCACAATCGTTAGACGCGCAGTACCCCTTTTCCTCAGTCCTCCATCCGACTCTGCTACCCGTCCTTCGTACCTGAATAGCCAGTTGTTTCCTACCTCAATTGGCCAGTAGTCAACCCATACTCCCGATGGGCCTCCTTCGCACATCGATTTCTGTCGACCCAACGGAAGCTCTGCAATAACAGGAACCTCGACCAGCACCTGATCTCCGCACTCGTTGGTTACACTGAGTGAGAGGACAGTCTCTCCCCTTCCGACCACACGCAGTTGCAGGAACGCGTCTGAATCCTCACGCGGATCGATTTGGACCACCGTGTCGTTCCCGACACTGGCAGTCATTTTGAGCATATCTGTGTCTTCAGTCGAAAACACACCGTAGGCTCCCCATCCAAACAGGCCGATTTCAAGTTGAGAGCCGTCGAATACAATTGGAGAAATGAACGGAGTGGCGACTATTTCAGTGCATACCGAGAGCTTCTGCGTGTCGCATCCAAGGGTACAAACGACAACGAAAATGAGGCCCAGGAACACTCCTGAGATGGGGGGAAACGTAGCGGTGGGATGAGGTGGGTTTGGAGACACTGACTTTTAAACCTGATCAGACTCGCAATAAGGGTCTACCAGGGTTCGTATTCAAGTCCCCTACACGTCCAAGTCTTCGACTTCGTTGACGTGTTTCATGATAAAGTCGAATCGAGCGGAAGCGTCCTTTCCCATGAGGTCGGAGATCGTTCGTTCCGTTATCAATCGGTCCGAATCTGGAATCGAAATTTGAAGTAGCCGCCTTTTGTCTGGATCGAGCGTAGTCGCCTTCAGGGTAGCGGGCATCATCTCTCCCAGGCCCTTGAATCGCTGCATCTCAATCTTCGTGTTCTTGTTCTTTCTTTTGATCTTTGATATGATCCGCTCTCGATCCGCTTCGTCAAGTGCCCAGTACGTCTGCTTAGCCGCGTCGATTCGAAACAGTGGCGGCTGCGCAATGAACACGTACCCCTCCTCAATCATCGCTTTCATGTAGCGATAGAAAAATGTCAACAACAGTGTGGAAATATGATGACCGTCTGAATCGGCATCCATCAGAAGGATAACCTTGTGGTAGCGAAGCTTCTTGAGATCAAGATTCTCACCCAACCCACAACCCAAAGCCTGAACCACATTGGATAACTCCTTGTTGTCCATCACCTTTTTGAGCGTAGCTTGCTCGGCGTTCAAGACCTTTCCGCGCAGGGGAAGAATGGCCTGGGTTACTCGGTCACGACCCTGCTTCGCCGATCCCCCGGCAGAATCACCCTCGACAATAAATATTTCACTCTCTTCCGGATTGGTCGAAGAACAATCGGACAGTTTTCCGGGAAGATTCAACCGATGACTTAGGCTGGTCTTTCTTCTCACGCTGTTCGCCGCGGCGCGGCTGGCAAGGCGTGCCTTTGCCGACTGGATGACCCTGGTTGCGATGGCCTCTCCTGTCGTAGGATGCTGATTCAAGAACTGCTCCAGCTCGATGCGAATACTCCCAGAAATCATGCTTTTGATTTCAGGATTATTCAGCTTCTCCTTGGTCTGACCTTGAAACTGAGGGTCGACCATGAACAGGTTTATAATTCCAAACACACCCTCACGGATGTCATCGGCAGAAATATCGAGTTTACGGGGAAGCAGATCATGCGTGTCCATGTAGGACTTGACGGCGTTTCGTATTGCGTCTTTGAATCCTGCCTCGTGAGTTCCCCCGTCTCTAGTCGGAATACCATTTACGAACGAGTGTATTGTCTCTCGGGGTGCTTCAGTCCATTGAATAGTAACTTCTACTCTGGCTCCACCAATCATTTCATCCTGGATCAGAACAAAAGGATCAAGATGGACAGGACGAGCTCCTGCCGATTCGATCTGGTGGGCCTGAAACTCTTCAATTCCCCCTTCGTGATGGAATTCCTGTCTTGAACCGGTGACCTCGTTTCGAAACAGGATGCGTAGCGACCCATTCAGATATGTTTTGATCTCCAGGTTCTCGGCAATCCACTCCGCATCAAACTCCACCGTCTCAAATATATCCGCGTCTGGACGGAAAAAAATGGTCGTTCCGGAGCCGCGAGAAGAACGGGAGATCTTCGTCAGTTTGGTTACTGGATTACCCCTCTCATAGTGCTGCTCCCAGGTAGCACCATCCCGCTTAATAGTTGCCACCAGTGATTCGGAGAGGGCATTCACCACTGAAGCTCCTACTCCATGGAGGCCACCTGAGGTGACGTAGCTGGTGTTGTCGAATTTGGCACCCGCGTGAAGTGTGGTCAAAATGACCTCCAGCGTTGGGATTTTCTTCGTCGGATGCTTGTCGACCGGAATGCCGCGACCATTATCCGTCACCGTCATCGAACGGCCATCTTTGTGCAGGATTACGTCAATCTGGGAAGCGTAGCCATTGGTCGCTTCGTCGACAGCATTGTCCAGAATCTCCCACAACAGGTGGTGAAGACCAGGCTTCCCCGTGCCTCCGATGTACATTCCCGGCCGTTTTCGGACAGGATCCAAGCCCTCCAAGACCTGGATGTTTTTGCCGGTATATGTGCTCGTGGTCAATCTAGCGCTGATAGATGGTGACTATTCTGGGGAGCCATTTGAGATTTCTACAGTCGGATATACAACGGATTTAATTTCGCCTCGTTTGATGATGAGCCTGCCCTTATTTCCACGATTGGCAATCGCAAACTTTGTTGGACGGACGATTTCTGATCGTCCTCGAGTCGTCTCCACCTCAAGACCCTGCCTGGCCGCTGAAGAAAGCGCAAACCCGATGATTTCGTCTCCGCTGCTGAGCCTCATGGCAATAACGCCTTTTGCGGCGTTCTTCATTACCGGAATCTGGGCTGCCGGGAAGATCAGACAGTTTCCTTCAAGCGTTGCAAGGCAGACATGTTCGGAACCAGCGCTTGGCTCAACACGAAGAAGGCTCTCTCCCTTCGTGATTTTCATGAATATTCTTCCGCTTACCGTAGAGGGTTCGGAATAATTTTCGAGCGTCATGCGGAGTGTCTGCCCATCAGAGGTAACACCAATGGCATATGGACCTCCGTTCGGAGTTTCACCGTCTTTAAAAATTTCTGGCTCCGCGTCCTCCAGGGGCACAGGCTTCGGCATCGCTCGTGGGTCCATGCAGACAACGCCTACAATAAATTCTCGATCAGAAAAATCGAACAGCTTTTGAATCGGGCTCCCGTGACCGGTAGTGCTGGGAAGTTCTTCCGCCCGTGTCGTATAAGCCTTTCCGAAGTTACTGAACAGTATGACC
>CALBJU010000034.1 GCA_937893205.1 uncultured Bacteroidota bacterium | reverse complement strand
TGGCTGAAATCAGCTGCTCTGACCGGGCCAGGAGAGAGTTTGGTGGGCCAGCTCTGACAGATCCCACAGACGTTGCACTGTCCACGGGGATTCAAGAAGATTGCGTTTTTACGCTGTCAAACACGGGCGAAGGAACAAATCATGGCAAAGTTGCATGTCCTGGGATCAGGTGGCCCGAGACCGATAAAAGCGCGATTTGGATCCTCGCACATTGTCGACGTAGGTGGCAGAAAGATCATGTTCGATTGCGGTCCCGCATCGACCTACAAGATGGCTCAGATCGGGTTACACCCTCTTGATATCGATTACTTGTTCTTCACCCACCACCACTTCGATCACGACGTCGACTTTCCATGTTTCATGCTCACGCGCTGGGACGAGAGCATTGGCAAGGAGAACCAATTGAACGTATTCGGACCGAATTACACCGAGTCGATCACCGAAAGATTGGTAGGCGAAGAAGGCGCTTTTGCTTACGACCTGAACGCACGTAGAAATCACCCACTAAGTCAGTCGCTATACGAGAAGCGCGGCGGGACGCTCCCTAGACCGCGGATAAACGTTAAAGCGCGTGATGTTGGCCCGGGAACCGTATTCACTGGCAACGATTTCGAAATCACCGCCGCTCCTGCTGAGCACGTCCAGCCGTACCTCGATTCGTTGGCATATCGACTCGACACTTCAGAGGGTTCCATTGTATTCACCGGTGACACCGAACCGTGCGAGAGGGTCGTCGAATTGGCCCGCGGAGCAGATGCCCTGGTATCGATGTGTGGCAATTTCGAATCGGTCTACGACGAACGTCGCCCTGCCGATGTAGGGCAAACGGGAACGCTAGGTGCTGCTGAAATGGCCGCCGAGGCTGGTGTCAAACAGCTATTCCTGGTTCACGTCGGCCCCGATCTCTCAGCACCAGAAAACCGAGAGCGCGGAATCGCCGAAGTGAAAACTGTTTTTGATGGCGAAGTTACTTTGACCGACGAATTACAAACATACGATTGGCACAAACACGATCATAGCCACGACGCTCCGGTAGCTGATCCGGAGACGCACCCCCACATCCATCGTCATTAGCCAGACATCGCCAGCGATTTAGCCGATCGTAATCTCCGAAACCACTCGCAGGGCACTTAGTTCCGCCGACTCAAGACCAGAATTCTCGGTGTAGTCACCACAGTAGTGAATATTGTCGTGAGGGGCTCGAATGGCATCGATGTAGTCCAACCTTCCAACACGCCAAGGGCAGATCGCATATGGCCAGTGTTTAAGAGCACGGTCGAGTACGAGACCACGTGCGGATGGGAATATTTGGAACAGATCTTTTTCGAATTCGTCTAGTGCTTCTTCATCTGACATTTTCTGAAGCATTTGTGAGCCATCATCGCCGGTATATAACCTGATCAGTCCGCGGCCGTCTTGCTGCTTCATATCATCAGGGAAGGTAAAAGTCGGATCGCCGATTCCAATGGTCTTCATGCCGACTACTGGTACACGCCAATTTCCTTTTCCAAAGAAGTGTTCAGAAGGTTTACTGACCAGAAACGCTGCTGATGACATAGCTCCGTACTCACACTGCGAGAGCGCGGCTCGCTTTGCATCCGGTAGGTCGCAGAGAACGCTTTGCGCAAGTGGAGCAGGAACAGCCATCACGCATTTGCCTGCCTGAACTGTATGGGACTCTCCATTTTTCTCGTACTGGATCGATACCCCTGTGTCGTTCGAGACAACTTCCGTAACGCTCGCGCCCGTCTCCACTCTCGCTTTGGTTTGATCAACGAGTGCCTTCGCGACCTGAACGGTTCCGCCCTCAATGAAGAACTCGTCGGCGGCGTGGTGAAGGAATGTGTTGATGGGCTGAAATGCAGCTACTTCATCCGCCCGAAGCGTACTGGATGACTTGGAAATCGAATCCCAGAAGGCTTTTACGTCTGGATGCCGAATACCCAATCGCTCGACAAGATTCATCTCAGAAAGGTCTTGCAAAGTTGGATCATCCGAGCGTGGAGATAGATCCACTATCCCACGGTAGCGAGAGCGCATTCGCATAATTCCAAACGCCATCTTAATTTTCTCGAAGAATGGAATTGGCAGGCCCAGCAAGAACTTTAATTCTGATGAACCGGCCACGAACTTGCCGTTCATATACGTAGAAGTCATTGTCTTGTTTATGAGGGTGCGGGTCACGCCTAATTCGTCAGCCAATTTGGCGACATTCGTTTCACCACCGGGAATCATTTGAGCACCCTGGTTGAATACGTAGGAACCCATATTCATTGAGAGCGTCCGCCCTCCGCATAACTCTTCTTTCTCAAGCAACAAAACACTCTTGTCCTCGAGTTTGTACGATACGCTCAGACCCGCGATTCCACCTCCAACAATTACGACATCGTAGTGTTCCAGAGCGTTTGAGCTTTCGGTCATATTGATTACCTAAGAAGTCAGAGCTTTTCGCGACGAAGCTCCGCATATCTGCGCAGACTTCTGAATTAGACCACATAGACCGGAGAAGGAGATTGAGCCCGCTGACCCACTGCTTAGGGAGCAAATTCTCTCGTATATCGGAAATCGATGTTGGTCGAGGCGCCGCGGGATCTAGGCGCCGCCCTTTGCTCCCAAAGGGAGTGCGCTAATGCGCAAAACTCGAATATTGCCGTTTGTTGACTCTGATGAAGACTTTATTCTTGTCGATACGTTCATACCTTGATGGGATGCTACGTACGGCCAATCGCATTGGTGTTCACGACGCGGTTGATGCTCAAGAAGAAAATTGAAATTGGTGGGCCCTGTGGGATTCGAACCCACGACCTGCGGATTAAAAGT
>CALBJU010000033.1 GCA_937893205.1 uncultured Bacteroidota bacterium | reverse complement strand
ATCCAACCGACTGTAACACCGGCTCGGAGGAACAAGAACAGCTGCTGGACGAGGAAGGCCAGGAATAATCCTCCCATGCGCAGATCCAGCAGGAGTGGAATAAATAGGGCCACCAGACCAAGCACCATCCAACCCAGATAAATGGAATTTGCACTTCCTGAAATGAAGGGCCATTTCATGCCCGCAAACCAACTCTCCATTATTCCCTTTCCCGAAACGACGAGTTCGAGTCGACCAAAATCGTGCATCATGTCAATCAGGGCCATCGCCATGAATATGGCTAGCGGTGTGAAGATGAACCAAACCCAGAGTGTGCCCTTTTCGCCGGACAGGACTGTGGACAGGATGGAGGCCACAATGATTACACCAATCACGGCGGCGACAAAGATGACCAGGTATACCATCCCAAGAATTGTGGCCCGCCCGGTGTCGCGACCTACCCCTTTCCAGAACGATCCACCCCCGCCGTTTACGTGTGCTTCGATCAGGCCAACCGACAGAACGATCTTCCAGACGTAGATCACCGGTATCAACCAGAGCATCTGAGCAAATACGGTTTGCAATACAGGCCCCGATTCTCTCAGCAGGTCGGCCCATAGACTGAGATCAAATTCTTCTGCAAGCTCTGGAGAGAATCCGGAGGACGAAAGAACGCTGGAGAACGCAATGAGGATGGGTATCGACAGAATCAGCCCCATCGCCAGGTTGGCGAAGTAGAGGAGTACAATCAGGCCCGGGCGGGCTCGAGTCGAATCAATTCCTGATTTCAGATAGTGAACAGACATATGGGGCGAGTGCTAAGCTGGTTGTTGAGTGCTGGTTGACCGATCAGTCCCGGACGAGGCGGAGCGCTATCAGAGGACACCGTGAAGGAGGTAGAACAGTTTTTGAAAAAGTGCTATGGATCGCAACTGGGCTTTTCTTGCGAATGATCCGTCTGATTCACTCGAAATAACCAGCCTGTTGTTAATCCTATCGACGTCGAGAAGAACATCGAATTCCGGATCCAGGTAAGCTTCTACTACCCTGGAATCGCCCCGGAATTCCATCTCGATCCATTCGTCCTCTCCCGACCATTCCACTCGCTCCAGGGACTCATCAGCCCGCCGGATCTGCAGGGTCATCGGAAAAACACCGTCATCATTGCGCCGGAGTGTGACGGTGGACAGGAATGTAGAGTCTTCCTGTTTCCGGTTGGAAATCGATTCGACCGAGTTGTCCAGAACCGCTGTGCCGTACACATACTGGTCAAAAAACCAGTTGAGATCTTCCTCTGATGATTTCTCGACAACGCGCTGAAGATCTCTCGTGGAGGGGTGTCGGAAGCTCCATTCCTGATAATACAATCTGAGAAAGTCCTGCATTCGGTCCCAACCCAGGTACCTTTCGAGCGTATTCATGACGGTCGCTGGTTTGGAATACGACGCCTTGCTGTAATCTCCTCTACGGTATTTCCAGGAATCAGTGAGCAGGGCTCCAGTGGAGGGCCGATTTAGCGTGTAGCCCAGCCTCTGCCCCTGTATATCTCCAATCTTGATGCCGAGCAGCTCAAGAACGGAACCGGATCCGTACACTTCGTCCATGATCTTCGTCTCGATGTAGGAATTCATTCCTTCGTCGAGCCAGGCTTCTTCGAATTCATTGCTGGCCATCAAACCGTAAAAATATTGATGACCAAATTCATGAATGATGACCAGTTCTAAGGGACGAATCCACTCGGGAAGGCCATATACCGTACCGGCTGTGATCAGCGTGGGATATTCCATTCCATTACTACCGCCCAGACCATCAACAACCGTCAGCGTCGTATACGGATACTCGCCGATCCATTTATCGTAGTACTCCAACGCGACCTTCGTTGCATCCAGATGGCGCTGTATCTGTCCCTCATGAACGGGTTGTATCAGCAGTCTGATGGAAACGTGCTTCCACTGGTCATCGATCGTCAGATATTCCTGGCTGGCAGTCCAGGCGAAATCGTGGACATCGTCCGCCAGGTATCTGAGCCGCTTGAATCCACCCTCGATTGACTCTTCAACGCGTACACCCGTCGCGCCGACGATAAAATCCTCAGGAACCTCGATCGTAACGTCGTATGTGCCAAAATCAGCGTAGAACTCACTGGCTTCATGAAACTGGTGAGCGTTCCAAACCCCCTCCTGGGCGTCCTCGGGCACATATCGCTGCCCCGGTAGCTCATACACGG
>CALBJU010000032.1 GCA_937893205.1 uncultured Bacteroidota bacterium | reverse complement strand
AGCATCTGGGCCAATCTGGCCAGGAGGCGGGAGCTCTCCTTGATCAGCGCCTGGGTGTCGTTCAGCGCATCTACAAGCTCGTTCTGCATGATTCGCTTTTCACGCTCTTCAAGAACCGCAGCTTCCATCAGCTGGCCCACGAACGCCTGGTAGCCCAGATCAGTAGGGACCCGACCTGCTGACGTATAGGGATGGCCCAAAAACCCCATCGTCTCGAGATCGCTCATAGTGCTGCGAATTGTTGCAGAACTCATTCCGAGCTCGAACTCCTTCTTCAGATATTTAGAGCCAACCGGGCCAGCGGTGTCAATAAAACTCTTCACGACCATCCGTAAAACAGAGCGCTGCCGCTCCGTCATTTTTCGGAGGGTTTGAGACAGGTCGCTATGAAAAAATTTTCTTACGATTGCTTGTAGGTGCTCGGCATCGCTGCGAGCGGCATTTGATTCTGGTCTCCAACCTGAAATGCGGGTGCAGAGTTTCCCTTAGCCGCGATTTCAAGAACGGGATGTTCAATAAAGCAGTTGGGCCTCCTCTGTTAAGAGGAGGCCCAACCTATCAACACATTGAATTACCAGGGTCTGCTATTCAATGCGTCGAATTTCTGACTTCCGATTGACGCTGAAATCAGCTCCGAACGCAGTGGAGTACTCATACTCCGATTCTGCGCTGGTAACAGCCGATGACCTGTAGCCAACTCCATTCGCAGATGAATAGCCGTAGTAATCACCGTAATCGTCACTTTCGGCGCTTAGCGCTTCCAGCCCGTAATCCCACAACCATCCCTCCTGCTCCGGAAGCAGCGAGATTGGCGCATATCCGCGGAAATTCTCTGGATTGAAGAGACGACTTCTTTGCACGGAGCGTACCCGTCCCGAGCACAGAT
Source organism: uncultured Bacteroidota bacterium (assembly GCA_937893205.1). Classification (GTDB taxonomy): domain Bacteria; phylum Bacteroidota; class Rhodothermia; order Rhodothermales; family UBA10348; genus CALBJU01. The sequence continues at coordinate 589 of CALBJU010000032.1, read as the reverse complement.
CGAGACGTCCGACCTGGTAGCCTCGTCCAGATTTGTGACCGGCTAGTGCGTATCCGTCGTCATACTCCGTCGAAATGATCTCGAATCCGCTGGAACGGTCCCCCACAATGAACACGTCGCGATCAAAGGCGATATCTCCATTGCGGAAAACTGTAGCCTCGATATTGGCCAGATTTCCAGGGATTCGATCGACGGAGCCAAGAAAACTATCTCCATCATATAGAGCTATCTCTTCGATTTCGATATCCAGAACTGCGTACTCGTCATTGGCAAAGCGCACTTTATGACGATAAGTCGTCTCCATTTCGACGCGTGTCGATCGATTTCGTCTTCCCCATTTCGCCTCAACAAATACGACCTGTCGATAGGTGTACCGAGGCGACCAGTGGCGATGGAATCGAAGTTGCCAGGGCCATGCAATGTGCACATTGATGTGTCGGTAAGAGTGACCGTAGTGGCTGTGTCCCAACCTGAACCGAATCAGAGGTCTGAACCGGATGTGCCTGCTTCCGTGGTGGCGATACTTTGCGGCCACGTGTGGCAAGTTCAGCCTGGAGCGTCGGCCCTGAATAACAATTCGTTGATTGTT
>CALBJU010000031.1 GCA_937893205.1 uncultured Bacteroidota bacterium | reverse complement strand
CGAGCGGCGTCTTTCTTCTTGTCGGATTTGTCGCCTACCTGGCCTGGCTGATCATACCACTCATCTGAGCGAACACTTTTGAATCTCTCTTTCGGACATTCGCCCTGGATTCTTGCACTTTGCGTGCTTCTTGCGGGGACCGCGGCCTGGTGGACGTACCGGGAGACCATTCCAATGCTCACCATCGGAAAAAGGGTGCTCCTTGGTGGCCTTCGATTCCTAAGTCTCGCGATCGTATTGATGCTGCTGTTTGAGCCTCTACTGCAGCGGGAGGGATCGACGACGACCGATCCAGTAGTCGCCATTCTCATTGACAGCTCAGAGAGTATGTCCATGGCGGATTCTCTCGTTGGCGATTCTGCGTTATCTATCAACGAGATAGCATCCACCCTGTCGAGAGAAACAAGAGGGATGGACGCACGATTTTACACCTTCGGCAATCGGATCGAGTCCGTCGATTCACTCGAAGCCATCGAGCTGAGTCAGAGTCGAACCGACATAGCCGCTGCTCTCAGCGCGATCGCTGACCAACTTTCGGATGAGCATTTGAGCGCCGTCATTCTGGCGAGTGATGGACTCTTCAATAGTGGCACCAATCCTGTGCACGTAGCTGAGAGCTTTCCGGTGCCAATCTTGACGATAGCCCATGGTGATTCGACGACCCAGAGAGACATCCGGATTGTAAGTCTGGTATCAAACGAAATTGCCTACTCCGGAACTATCGTGCCCGTCCAGGTCCGGATTCGAAATGATGGATTCTCAGTAGGCCAGGTAGATGTACGGCTCTCTACCGGATCGGTCGTCGTTGATCAGCAAAGCCTGAATCTCCCTGCGGATGGGGGTGAAATAACGGTTGACCTCGAATTCGAAGCGCAAGATCCGGGCCGCGCTGAATTTCGCGTTTCCATTTCCCGGTTTCCTGAGGAGACAACGTATCGCAATAACTCACAGGGTCTCGTCGTCCAGATTCTGGACCAGAAAAAATCCATCCTGCTGGTGGCGGGTGCTCCATCTCCCGACGTTTCTTCCTTTCTCCGAATGCTCAAGAGTGACGATACGGCTGAAGTACAGAGCTTCGTTCAAAGCAACAACGGATCGTTTTACGAGGGCGAGCTACCGACGGACCTGTCCGAATTTGATCTGATTCTGTCGGTGGGCTACCCGGGGCCCTCGTCCAATCCCGTAGAATCAAAGCGCCTGACCGATGCGGTACTGGCCGGGACACCGTTTCTGTTCGTTTTGGATCGAACAACAAATCTGAGCGTGCTTGCGCGCGACTTTTCGTCGGTCCTGCCCGTCCGTCCAGAAACCATTCGTACTGGCTTCATCGAGGGTACACTTCTTCAGAGCCCATCCGCAGCTTCACACGCCATTTTCAATATCGAGGACCGGCGCGACGGATCTATGTGGCGCCGGCTCCCTCCTATTTCGCTGAACGAGAGTCGCTGGGCGACTTCTCCTGCGGCTACCGTGCTGGCAACCACGGAAGTCAGGGGCATCCCGCTGGGTGATCCTCTTTTTGTCGTCAGCAGGCAGGGAAGAGTTAAGAGCGCGGCACTTCTGGCCTTTGGATTCTGGCGATGGAGCCTGACACCAGAGGACCTCGGTCCGGAAGCGGAGCGTTTTAAAGCCCTGTTCGCCAACCTCATTCAGTGGCTGTACGCGACGGATGACGATCGTCTGGTACGCGTGCAACCATCAGAGAGAGAGTATGCCGAAGGAGAGTCGGTCATCCTGAGAGGCGAGGTCTATGACGAAAGTTTACTGCCTGTGTCGGATGCGTCGCTGTCGCTTCAACTGACGAGCCCGGAGGGTCAGATCTTTCCTTACGAGATGCAGTCGCGCGGAAATGGTCGCTACAGCGTCGACATTGGATCTCTACCTGCAGGCATGTTTTCCTACACGGCACTCGCGCTTCGCGATGACACGGAGTTGGGCTCCGATACCGGCTCGTTCTCAATTGGAAGGCGGACGCTCGAATTCAGGAGAACACGTGCCGATTTCGATCTTCTCGCCCAAATTGCATCCCGTTCGGGCGGCACCGCGCTATCATCGAGTCAGACGGATCAAATCGGGGCTCTACTGAGGGCTCTACCGACTTTCGTTCCCGTGACTCAAGCCTCGATCAATCAGTCCCGGCTCTGGCAACGGTATCCGTTCATGATCCTGATTCTTGTTTTGCTGAGCACCGAATGGTTTTTCAGAAAGCGTTCTGGAATGGTATAAAAGCGATGAAGTGGACAGATTCTCGATTCGGGGAACGTATATTCGTCGATTCATTTTCTCATTCGGCCGCTGTTATCTCGGATGCAGTAGTCTCCGTCCTGTGAAGATCTAGAAATACATGGCATCGATTGCTGAATCTGCGATTATCTCCAATCCGAATCTGAAAATCTCTACTAACGGAGATATGACCGCTGTAGATGAGCAGCTTTCTGCTTTTCTCACCTCTGTCCGCCGTCATCTACACATGAACCCGGAGCTGGGCCTTCGCGAGTTTCAGACCTCAAGATTCATTCGAGAGACGCTCGAGGCGCAAGGCCTCGAAGTACACGGACCTCTCGCCACCACGGGACTTTACGTTGACATTGTAGGCGATCATCCAGGACCGCTCGTGGGCTATCGCTCGGACATTGACGCCCTTCCTATTGCCGATGCCAAAGATGCCTCCTACAAATCTCAAAACGATGGCGTCGCGCATCTCTGTGGTCACGACGCTCACACCGCCATGGCCGTCGGGGTCGCCGTCATTCTGAATGCACATCGCGGTAAGATGCATGGTACAGCGCGGATTTTCTTCCAGCCCAACGAAGAAGGCATTCCGTCGGGAGCTCCCCTCATGATTGAGGACGGAGTGCTGGATGGAATGTCGGCCGTGTACGCATCCCACGTAGACCCGACATTGATTGCTGGAAAATTTGGCCTGGTTGTGGGCGCAGTTACTGCGTCGGCAGATCGTTTTCGCGTTCTTGTCAAATCCGACTCAACCGGACATTCTGCCCGACCCCACCAGTCGATTGATACCATCTGGATCGCCACGCAGATAATGAGCGCGATGTACCAGTTGGTGGGCCGCGTCACAGACGCACGAAAAGCTGCTGTCATATCCATATGCCGATTGGTTGGTGGCGAAGCGTATAACGTCATTCCGGCTGTCGCCGAATTTGGTGGAACCTTTCGGTGCATCGATGGGGATGATCGAGAGTTGTTCAAGACGAAGATCGAGCAGACCGCTAAGCACATCGGGGAGGGCTACGGTGCCGAGGTCCAGGTCGATTTTGATTTCGGTGCTCCAGCAGTCATCAATAACCGGGAGCTGATTGGGCATGTTCGCGAAACGATCGTCAGCTCGCTGGGTGATGAGGCTGTCTACAACATCCCAATACCCAGCATGGGTGCAGAAGATTTTGCCCACTATTTGGATCATATTCCCGGTGCGCTGATTCGCGTCGGGACCGCGGTGAGTCCAGAAACCAGTTATGGACTGCACGACTCCCAGTTTGACATCGACGAGTCGATTCTGAGACCAGCATCTCAAATCATGGCCGGAGCACTTCTGCGATACCTGTCCCGACACGCTCAGAATTAGCGGTTGCGCGATGGCGGTTGCGTAGTGGCGGTGATCGTCCTCTATTTGGGAAATATGCCTCCTGAATACTGT
>CALBJU010000030.1 GCA_937893205.1 uncultured Bacteroidota bacterium | reverse complement strand
GGCAACGGACGTACGATCTGGACCAGTCCTTTACCGAAAGAAGTCGCTCCCATTACTACAGCTCGGTCATAATCCTGGAGTGCGCCAGCCACAATTTCACTCGCGGACGCACTATACTCATTGATGAGAATGAGAAGGGGTGTCTCCGGAAAGAGCGGGTCTTCTTCCGTCTTGTACTGTGTCACGGACGCATCCGCCCGAGATCGAGTGCTCACAACAACCGACCCCTTGGACACAAACAGGGAGACGATCTTCAATGCTTCTGAGAGAAGGCCGCCGGGGTTGTTGCGCAGATCCAGAATGATCCCTGTTAATTCTACATCCCGGTTCATATTCCGAAGTGCTCGCATGACTTCTCGTCCTGATCGAGTTCCGAATCCATCCAGACGCACGTATGCCAGGCCGTCGGTGGAGTCCGGCCCGAGATACCCCGAGTACGAGACATTTTGGGTCCGAATTCTTTTTCGCCGCAGTACAAATGATCGCAGCCCCATATCTCCTGAGCGCTGAACGCTCATTTCGATGGTAGATCCCGGATCGCCAATCAGCAGTTCGTGTGCTTCTTGAACCGTCATGCCGTCCGCTGGCGTTGCGCCAATTTTCACGACGACGTCGCCCCTGCGAAGTCCCTGGCGGTAAGCCTCGGCATTATCCTCAGGAGCAAGAATCGTAAGGCGACCTGCCCGAATGCCCAGCGAAATACTCACTCTTCCCAGTTTCCGCTGCATGAGCAGTCGGACGTCGAGCATGTCGGCTTCGTCGTAAAAATGGGTATAGGGATCGAGCTGTTCCAGCATTCCTTCGATGCCCGCCCGCATGAATGGTTGGGGTCGTACCTCATCCACATATCCCACTGCAATTTCTTCGTACAGCGCCCCAAATATTTCGAAGTTTTTCCTTACTTCGAACAAGTCGTCGTCAGCCCGAAAGGCAACGAGAATGATACCCAGGGCCAGAACGGTCGAGAGAACAACACTAATACGCTTCATAGTCACACCGGATTGCGATCTCCGTGTGACGCGACGAGGGCATGGATGATTCAGTAGGCCAGATTTCTACAGACCTGGACGCGCGCAAAAAACGTTATCACGCGAGAGCTTCTTCTAACTCTTTCGCTTTTCGTTTTTCAACCGCTGCCGCAATCCAAATTGACAGTTCGTACAGCAGCAACAGCGGCGAAGCCACCAGAATCTGCGATATCGGATCCGGTGGGGTAAACAAAGCAGCCAGGATCAGACAGGTAATCAGCGCATATTTCCGAGATTTCCTCAGTCTTGCAGGCGTAGCTATGCCCAATTTTGCCAGGAAGTAGATCACCACGGGTAACTCGAACAGGAGTCCCACTCCAAACGACCAGAACGTAACCATTTCGAAATATTTCGTGATATCAAACTCATTTACGATTTCTGGCGAAATCTGATACGCGGCGAAAAACTGCAAAGCCAGGGGCGTGATGATGAAAAAGCCGAAACAGATCCCAATAAAGAAGAAGAATGAAGCAAATACAGCTGCGAATCGGAGGCCTTTCTTCTCATTTGGATAAAGACCCGGCTCGATGAACTTCCACATGTAGTACACGAATACCGGCGACCCGACGATGATTCCCACTACCAGAGCGGTGCCCCAGTCTGTAAAAAATTGTCCGGTAACCGTTCGGTTCTGCAGAACAAAATCCGTCGTTTCCATCCCGAAGATTCTGTACGTGATGAAGTCAGCTTTCTTTGGGCCCAGCAGGATGTTTTCGATCACCCAACGCCTATAGATACCCGCGATAATCGTACAGACAACGATTCCTCCCATGCCCTTGAAAAGGGTCCACCTGAATTCTTCGAGGTGATCCAGAAAACCCATCTCGGATTCTTCGAGCTTTTCCGGATCGGTTTGCCCGTTCGCCGCGCCATTGGTGTCTGGAGATTTGGCGTTACCAACGCCGGAGGTCCTTCTTTTTAAAAACGAAATCATCGATACAACGAGCTGAGAGAGTGTGCTGGCGGTCTTTACCGATCGTTTTCCCGAAGGTTCAGATCGAGCAATGAATCAACCCACAATCCTTGTTTCTCAAGTCTGGGGCGGCCACCGCTCCACGTAAAGTTGAAGAGCGTCATCATGCCCACAACATTGAATCCATCCTGCTTCAGAAGCGTGATGGCTTTCTGGGCCGAACGACCGCTGTTGAGAATGTCATCCAGAAGCACGATGGGTTTTTCACGGATCAGCGGACCTTCCACAAGTCGTTTTCTCCCATGTTGTTTACGTTGTTCACGCACAAATCCTCCCATGAACGGCGGATTACTGCTTGCGGCGACGACCGAAGCAACCAGAGCATAGGATCCGAATCCAAATCCCACAACCTGGTCAACACCCTTAAGCATCAACCTGTCGCTCAACACTCGTCCCACCTCGGGCATTATGTGGCCGTTGAGCATGGGGATGCGTGTGTCGAGCAACCAACCAATCGGTTGCCCTCTGGGATCAGTAATCTCCTCCTGCTCACTTTTTACAAGGGCATGGTCGTAGAGCTGGCGGCCCAGATCGACCAACTCATCGTATGTAGAAGGAGAAAGATCAGACATGAAAGTGTTGTCCTGGCGCCGTCAGGCGATCACAAAATCATACATGGGGAATCGGGAAGTCAGTTCGTGGATGGATCCCTTTACATCTCGAATTACGTCTTCATTTCGTGGATTCGTGATAACTCGATCCATTAACGCCACAATATCCCGGAAATCATCTTCAACGAGTCCACGGGTAGTCATTGCTGGTGTACCGATTCGGATACCGCTTGTTACGAACGGACTTTTGTCATCGTACGGCACCATGTTCTTGTTGACGGTCAATTCGGCTTCCTGGAGCGCCGCTTCCGCTTCCTTTCCGGTGATATTCTTGTTTCTCAGGTCGATCAGCGCAAGATGATTGTCGGTTCCACCCGAAACAACGTCATATCCCAGCTCGACAAACGTTTCTGCCATGGCCTTTGCGTTTGAGATGACCTGGCGCGAGTACTCCTCGAACGAGTCTTCCAGCGCTTCGGCGAACGCGACGGCCTTTGCCGCAATCACGTGCATGAGTGGTCCACCCTGCATCCCCGGAAATACGGAAGAATCGAAAAGTTCGCCCCAGTTCTTGACGCGGCCAGATTTGGGCGCCACTTTCCCAATCGTGTTCTCTGCATCGGTTCCTATCAGGAGCATTCCGGCCCGAGGGCCTCTGAGCGTCTTGTGAGTGGTCGTGGACACGATGTGGCAGTGCGGAAGTGGATCGTTCAGCTGTCCGGTCGCAATTAGGCCAGCGGTGTGCGCCATGTCCATCCATAAAAATGCACCCACTTCATCGGCAATGGAGCGAAAGGCTTCGTAGTCGAAGTCCCGACTGTAAGCAGAGGCTCCAATGGAGATCATCTTGGGACGGATTTCCTTCGCCTTTTCTCGCACCTTGTTCATGTCGATTCGACCTTTCAGCTCTCCGTCTGGCTCGACGCTGTAGTATTGAGCCCGGTAGAGGATACCCGAAAAGTTGACGGGACTTCCGTGCGTCAGATGTCCACCGTGGGCCAGGTCTAATCCCAG
>CALBJU010000029.1 GCA_937893205.1 uncultured Bacteroidota bacterium | reverse complement strand
TACCCCAGAAGAGGAGCTTTCCTCTTTCTTTAGCGTAAAGTGTCCCAGCATACCGGTCCAGGCTACGTGTGGCCCACCACAGATTTCTTTGCTGAATACCGTGCCTTCTTTTTTGTCTCCGACGACATAGACTTTTATTTCGGACTCGTACCGCTCATCAAACACACCGATAGCATTTTCGTCCTTCGCACCTTCGATGTCTGTTACATGAAAACTGATTGGGAGGTCTGCGGCGATAGCTTCGTTCACCAGCCGTTCCACTTCCTCCTTCTGATCTCCTGTCATTTTCTTATCATGAGAGAAATCAAAGCGTAATCGCTCCTGGGTAATGTTGCTTCCCTTTTGATAAATATGATCACCCAGTACCATCCTCAATGCAGCATTGAGCAAGTGCGTAGCCGTATGCAGCTTCGTGGTTTCTACGCTGTGGTCAGCCAAACCTCCCGCAAACTTCTGCTCGGCTCCTTTACGACTTAGGTCTTGATGCGCTTTGAATGCGGTTTCGAAATCTTTCTCTGTTATCGAATACCCCTTCTCTTCCAGAATTTCTTTGGTCAGTTCCAGTGGAAATCCGTACGTGTCATAGAGATGAAACGCATCGACACCTGCGATAATATTTCCACTCGTTGCTTCGATTACTTTTTCGAGTTGCTTCAGTCCTGCCTGTAACGTTTTTCCAAATTGTTCTTCTTCTGATGCAAGCGTATCGGCGATCATCTTTTCCTTCGACTTGATCTGTCCATAGATATGACCGTACTGCGCTATGACTTCATCAGAAATCTGAGCACAAAAACTCCCATCGGTTTTGATGCCAAGTTGCTTTGCACTGCGGATAGCACGACGGATGATTTTTCGCAATACATAGCCCTGATCTACATTCCCAGGAGCAACGCCATCAGCAATAATAAACGTCGCAGCTTTGATGTGATCTGTCGCGATGCGTTCGTGTTTGAGGTCTTCTTCGCAGGCCATTGAGCGTACTCGTTCAATGATCGGCTTCATCCGATCTGTTTCATACACATTGCTCACTCTTTGCATCACCGAAGCGACGCGTTCGAGTCCCATTCCGGTATCAACATTTTTTTGTGTCAGTGGTTCAAACTGCCCCTTCTCGGTTTTGTTATATTCCATCAGAACCAAGTTCCAAATTTCTAACCAATCACTCTCATTCTTTTCGGGGTTTCCGTGAGGGTCTCCCTCGCCGATCCAATAAAAAATTTCGGTATCAGGGCCACAAGGACCTGTTAGTCCTGCCGGACCCCACCAGTTTTCATCCTTAGCCAAAAAGCCAATGCGATCTTTGGGAATCCCTGTGCCTAGCCAATGTTTGGCAGATTCCTCATCTTTCGGTGCGTCGTGATCTCCTTCGAAACAGGTGACAGCGAGCATCGCAGAATCCAGTTCTAAAATCTCTGTGAGAAATTCATAGGCTAATTGCACAGCACCTTCTTTAAAGTAATCACCAAAACTCCAGTTGCCCATCATCTCGAACATCGTGAGGTGCGAGCTATCGCCAACTTCATCAATATCTCCTGTGCGAATACAGCGCTGACAGTCGACAACCCTCTTTCCTCCAGGATGTGTTTCTCCAAGAAGGTAGGGGACCAGTGGGTGCATTCCCGCAGTGGTAAATAGCACTGTTGGGTCATTTTCGGGGATCAAACTTGCCCCAGGAATAACAGTATGATCCTTCGATTGGAAGAAATCGAGATAGGACTGCCGGATATCATCGGTGCTTACTGGAGGCATACGGGATAGTAGGATAGCAGAAGGAGAGGGGTTTCTCTGCAGAAGTATCCAAATTCACAAAATATTGTGAAGAATTATTTGCATTCGCATGGATTACACGGGAAGGCGGACTCTTATGGCTTCAGGAAACACAATATTAATGACAGCTGACCAGGCAAATTTGTCAGACGACGAAACACATCCCTTACGGGATGAAGTTTTAGCGGCTGCTTCGGCTGAAGCGGATCTTACCATAGACATGGCAGCTCTTAATACAAGTGCACTTGTCACTTCATCGATTATAGGATTGTTAATAATAGCGAAGAAGCAGGTTAGAGCGTTACGTATTATCAATGTCCCTGATCCAGTTTGTGAACAATTACAAATTATGAGACTCAATACCGTCTTCAGTGTCACAGATAGAGGTGGTGTACAGGTTGATGAAGCCTAGAAAATGCCTAAAAAAACATAGAGAATTACTCCTGCTTCTTGAGCTCTTCGTATTCGTTATAAAAGCTATCGCCCAGTGTCCCAAAAAAGGAGAGTGTAGCGCGGCCGGCAGTTTTCATTTGCCGCAAGTATTTGTTTTTCGTCAGGCCTATTTCTGGTGATTTTCCTGCTTTTTTGAGCGATTTAAAGCCGAAAATGACGAGCTTATCCATACCGTGTTGAACGTTGGCAAGCCCTGTACCAAGCGTTTTTGCCCATGCTTTGGAACTTCCGAGTTTCATCAGACTATTACCCTACCACATATTGATCAATCAGGGTAGAATAGGGGTCTGTTCGTTAAGATCATAGGCGGTATCCCGCTTGGGTCCCCCTTTGCTCCTTCGGAGCTTCGGAGGACGCAGGATCTTCGGCTTCATCTATCGCACTGCGTGCTCAGGTTCAGCTCGAATTCAACTGCGGGGATGAATTGGCTTCGACAGCGTGACTCTAGGGTTCGCTTGTTTCTGTTCGGGATGGCATCGGTTCCCGTTACCCACTTGATGCACCTTTATCTGCAAAACCAGGTAAAATTTTCTCAGCACTCGAAAACACTGTAGCGAACGCTTTGCGTTCTTTGCAGCCTGAATTCGCTCTTGCTGCGTAAGTTCGCCCTCGCGCGAACACGTCACTTTCCCGACTTCTGCTACGGAAAATTGGCGTCACTTAGCAGAACGGATTATCACCTAGCGTGATGATAACTCTGTATCAGCGCTGAACCTCTCTTTGTACTTTTAGTCCTATCTTTATGCATTGAGCGATCTGGAATGGACATAACAGTATGGACACTTGCTCTACATGTTGGACCCGGGTTCGATTCCCGGCATCTCCACCATTCGACTCGGCCCTGTGGGCCTCACTCATGGTTCTCGCACCTTCGGTGCTCGAGCCACGGACTACGAGGCGAGTGACTCTGAGTGAGTCCGCCAAGGCGGACGAATCGAAGAGATCAATATCACTTAAATCGCTCACAGTAGTACTCATCAAAGAAATCTTCGTATGAGATATTTTCCAGGACATTGAATGGTTCATCCAGTTCAAGGAGATCATCCATGTCCCAGATCTCGACTTTTTTGTCTGCAACGAAATACACATACTTCCAATCTTCTTTTGCGACAGCAATCTGTCCTCCACCGTACGGCTGAGTGAGCACGTGACATTCTTCGTAGGGAGATTCAGAAGTTCCTTCCTGCTTTCTAAGCACAGAAGCAAAGGAGTTTTGAAAAGCATTGCCTTCCAGGAGCTCGAAGATTGTCGGAATAACATCCGTCTGGCTGTAGAGATTTCTTACTTCCTTGCCCACTTGATACTGATTCTCGGAGTTCTTTGGAGGAATATAGGCAAATGGAGTGAGATAATTCTCATTGAAGGCATTTTGTTTGAGATGAACACTTCCGTGGAGCCCCACGGGTTGTGACGTATCACTCATGATGAACAGGTGTGTATCTGTTGCGAAGGATGATTTCTTGAACTTCTCGTAGAATACAGAAATACAGTAATCCTGTTGGAGAGCAGAATTCAGATATCGTTCCATAAAATTGGATGGTTTATCGAACTTGTGTGTAAATTTATACTCTTCATACCCTTCCCAGGGGGAGTGGTGAACACTCACTTCGAAGAATACCAGGAGAGGTTTCTCCGGTGA
>CALBJU010000028.1 GCA_937893205.1 uncultured Bacteroidota bacterium | reverse complement strand
TCCGGTAACATCGAAGCAGACGACCTCCGAAGTGTCATTGGTGGTATACGGAGCCTCGCGCGCGTTCAGTTCAATCGCAACGACGAGCTGGTAGACCTCCTTCAAAGGATCGACATTGAATCAAACAGTGATCTGGTCGAAGTCTCCATTGAGATGAACATGGACGACCTGGAGCGCTTTCAGGAGATGGCTAAAGACAGTGTCGGTAAGCGCCGCCGCAAAGGCCGCCGATAGAGAGCACTGAAGGGCAGCGCCTCGAATGGCGGCCCACTGGACTTTCGGAAAGGGATTTTCTGGATTTGTCGGTTTCTTACCTGAAAACGATTACAGTGCTGCGCTGATGCGGTATAGTCGGTAACTTACCCCCTTACCGAATTGATCTGATCCACGCGCCTTTTCTTGAAGGGCGACATTCGTAGCAATGGTTTATAACCGCCTCTCCGATCTTGATTTTTCTCTGGATGCTCTTCCAGCGATGAAGCGTCCTAGCGGTGTCTTGATGACCTCACCCGATCATTTCGACGTGACCTACGTGATCAACGCACACATGGCTGGAAATGTAGGCACCGTAGATGCAGATCGAGCCCGTTCCCAATGGGCCAGCCTGAAGGACGCCTATGTCGCGTGCGGCCTCTCGGTCACCGAGATCCGCGATCGCTCAGACTTGCCTGACATGGTGTTCTGCGCCAACCAGACCCTTCCTTTTCTCAGAGAAGACGGAACGCGGGGTGTTCTGCTGAGCAAAATGTATGCTGCTGAAAGAGCGGGAGAAGTGACCTATTTCCGCGATCACTTCGGGGCGCTAGGCTACGAAATAGTCGATGAGGTGGCGAAGGGAGATTCAGAGTTCGAAGGCATGGGTGACGCCCTGTGGCACTCGGGAAGACGGTTGTTGTGGGGTGGTTACGGTTTTCGCACCGAAGAAAGCGTGTACCGGTTGATTTCTGAAAAACTGGACGTGCCCATTCTACTTCTGGGGCTGAAAGATCCCGAATTTTATCATCTGGATACCTGCCTGTGTATTCTCGACGAACAGACGGCACTGATTTATCCAGCCGCTTTCCAACCCGATGGGTTGGAGCTGGTCCGACATTTCTTCCCCAAAATCATCGAGGCCCCCGAAGGGGAGGCCCGCGAGTTGTTTGCCTGCAACGCCCACTCGCCCGATGGAAAGAATGTCATCATCCAACGAGGATGCACTGACACCAATTCAGCCCTCATAGAAGCTGGATTCAATGTCATCGAAATTGATACCGATGAATTCCTGAAGGCCGGCGGATCAGTGTTCTGCATGAAGCTGATGACCTGGTAGTCCGGCGCGCAACCTGGCAACCTGGCAACCTCGCTTCATTCTACCAGGCTTCCCCGGCGACCACTCTTCTACCTGAACGTGTACTTCAAGGACATATTCAGATGCCTTGTCGCTGCCGGAAAGAATTGCGGTCCTACAACCGAAACATTTCCATACGTCAGCACCTTGTCATCAAAGATGTTGTTAACATCGAGCGAGAGTCGAAGCTGCCGCTGTGATCCCATGGTGTAAGCGACACTCCCATCGACGAGTGCGTACGACTCAAGCACCAGATTGTCATCATCGGCTCCAGTCGCATCTTTCCCCTCACCGTTGTCGATGTACTGTTTTCCGACGAAGCTTGTCATGATTGATGCAAACCAGTTGCCGCGTCGATAATTGACTCGAACATTTCCTGAACGCTCAGGAAATCCGGCAATGACGTTCCCAGAACGATCCGCCTGCGCGGTCGAAAAGTCCGGCAGAAAGACAAACTCATCGAAATCGATAAAACGATTTCGGGATAAAGTGACGTTTCCAGCCAGTTCGAGGCCATACGACAGCTGAATATCACCATCGAGTTCCAGTCCGAGGTGACGTGTCCGCTCAGCATTTCCTGTCCTTGGCACACCAAATTGATCCAGGCCGCCGCTTGGAACGATCTCATCCCGAAAATCCATGACGAATATATTTGCGCTCACCCGATAATCTTCACTTCTCAGCGAAGCACCAAGTTCGAGGTCAACGAGTCGCTCCGGATCCACCAGGGGGTTGTCGAAATCGTACG
>CALBJU010000027.1 GCA_937893205.1 uncultured Bacteroidota bacterium | reverse complement strand
GACCGATACTGAGTGCCAACGTCCGGTCCCTGCCGGTTCACCTGGGTTGGATCGTGCGTCTCAAAAAACAATCGCGCCAATGTCTCAAACGAGGTCTTGTCCGGGTCGAACTCTACTTCGACGACCTCGGCATGACCCGTCGTTCCGCGGCACACTTCTCTGTAGGCCGGGTTCTTGATGTGCCCGCCCGAGTATCCTGAACGGATCTGCGTGACCCCTTCGGCTTGTTTTAGGTAGTACTCTGTTCCCCAGAAGCATCCGGAGGCAAAGAGGGCTCGTTCTGATCTATTCATCTTTATGTATTTAGCTCAGTAAAGACCGAAAACTTCAGCGCGAATCAATCTTGGGTCGGCTTGAAAACCATGGATATCGAGTTCACGCAGTGTCGTGTATTGGAGTCTGTGTACTGTTCTCCCACGAACACGTGACCCAGGTGACCTCCACAACTGGCGCACAGGATTTCCGTGCGGCGGCCGTCTGCGTCTGTCTTGCGCTCCACAGCACCTGCGATTTCATCGTCAAAACTGGGCCAACCACAACGCGCAGAAAACTTGTCTTCACTACGATATAAGGGATTATCGCATTGGCGACATACGTACGTACCACTTTCGCTGTGATCGTCGTATTCGCCCGAAAACGGCGCTTCTGTACCCTTATGAACGATCACTCGCTCTTCTTCGGGCGAAAGGGGATTTAAGTTTTCCGTTGTCATAAAATAGATAGCTCTCGTCAGAGAATGAGGTCTGGCCGGTGCAACACTACGTCCCACAAAAAGGATTCATTCATGGCACACCTGGCACCGTTCAGTTTAAAGTAAGACTGGATCGATTATTGTGTCCGTTGAACCGTGATACGGACCCATTCAGACGTTTTTATGTTCATACATAGCCGTATTTTGAGAAATTGCATGGTGGAACAAGCCCACCAACAGCTATTTCGATCAACTATGAGACGCATTGTTACAGTCTTCGCAGTCATTTTGCTTACCACGCCAGCGCTGGCTCAAAATGCAGAATTGAAGGTTCAAGCGAGCGCATTGGCCTTTTCACCCCAGAATGCGACATTGGAGGAAGCGGTTCCGGTGCATGTCACGCAGGACCTGATTCACTCTCCTGAAGGCCGCGCAGCTCTCGAGGAATATCGGCGGCGCGTTGAGCTGGGCCTCCTTCCTGTTGGAAAAGGTGGCGGATTTACTCCCGGCGAAACCCGTTCATTTTCGGTGTTGAATTTCGTCACCAGTCTGCGAGAGCAGATTGACTTTACCCTGGTAATAGAAGGGGCGGCATTTAACATCTGGGTCGAAACGGCTGAACTCGCGACATCAGGCGGATTCGTCGAGGAGCAAGATTGGACATCCTTGTCAACAGCTCTGGGAGATATGACACCTCCCGCCTCCTATGATCCTACAATGGGCATTATTGAAATAAATGAACAAGTGTTCGGGCCTCCCTCTGACGTGGATGGGAGTGGAAAGATGGAGGTGCTGGTTCACGACATCAAAGATTCTTTTGATCCGGGCGCCGGAAATCCCTTCTTCACGGCCGGGTTCTTCGACCCCTCCGACCTGACCAATTCCAACAATGCCGACATCATTCATCTGGACACCGTGCCAGCGATGTTTTCCTCCGACGGAACCCGAAAATCCCAGGACTTCGTGTTGCAAACGCTGGCGCACGAGTTCCAGCATTTAATTTTTGCGGTGACGCATGGGGCCCTGGAGCTGTCTTTCATTAATGAGGGCCTTGCGGAGTGGGCCGAAGTGGTGAATGGCTACACCCCCCGCACCATTGACTACGTTCTCAAAGCCGCCGAACTCGCCCGACCACTGTTGGATTTTCGACAGGATCCATTTGCCGGACCGACAGGTGAGGATTATCAGCGAGGCGGACTTTTCCACCATTATCTCTCCGAACGGCTCTCCGTTGAGACGGTCGGTTCGATTGCACGGAGCAACGGTGTGGGTGCGGGAAACTACACGGGGTTGATGATCCAGAATGGACTGGACCCAGATCTCTTCAAGGAATTTGTACAGGGATTTCATGTAGCCAACCTGATAAATAACCAGGCGCTTTCCCCAAATTACGGGTACGAGAGTACGTCCCGGCTCGGCGTTCGAGCCACCGGCTTCCAAACCGTGGACGGCAGCCTTGCCGCCAGTTCGTCCACGTCCGGAAATCTTGAACCGGGCGCCGTGCGCTACCTCAAATGGGAGAATGTTGGAGATTTTCAACTCGACATTACTACCACGCTGGCGAGCCAGGCAGCACATCTTCGCCCTATGCTTTTTCTGGATCCCGCGGGCGGTGTCATGCAGGTTGTGACTCCTGAAGCTGGAGGAGAAACCACCTTTGTTTCAGGCGATTTCGATGAGGTCTTCCTGATTCTACCTCATGCGGATATCACCATCACAGCGAGCGCGTCGTTCACCATAGATGCCTCCTGGGCTACCTACGCTGGAGGAACTCAAACCGAATACGTGGTCTACGACACGGGCGTCATAGATAGTTTTCTCAACAATGGTCAGATCACGATCGTTGGGTCACCCATTGGAGGCACTGCTGGAGACTTTCTTCCGATAGAGGATGAGTTTGCAAACGTGTTTAACGTGCCTGTTGGTGCTGCGCTGATCGAGGTCGAGATCTCACTGTTCTTTATGGATATTTTTGGCCTGGCCACGACGAACGTGCGCGACTTTACGCTGAGAATCTACGATGACGCTGGCGGCAAACCTGGCAACCTCCTGCTAAGCAAGGAACTCAATTTCTTTGCAGCACAGACCGCCCCCAATATGACATTCCAGACGATCGACCTTGCGGGCGATCAGGGTATTCTTGAATCACAGCAGGGAGCGCTCTACGTGAGTGTTGGCAACGCGGGTACCGACGATAATTATGTTTATATGGCGCAAGCCTATTCAACACTATCGGACGAGGACACACCGAGCTACATCTTCCATCCCTTCTCTAACACCGGTCTCAATTGGGCCCCTTTTAATGCGGTTACCGACGCCCAGGGAGACCTCATTTTTGGAGGATTGGTTGTCCCGATCCGGGCGACCATTGATCTGAACGCTGGCAGCACCGACTTGGAAGACGATTTCACTCTTCCGAGTACGGTCTCTCTCAGTCAAAACTATCCCAATCCGTTTAATCCGTCTACTTCGATACGATTTAGTATTCCTGCATCGTCTGACGTGCAACTGAACGTCTTCGATATGTTGGGCCGACAGGTCGCCTCGCTCGTCCACGGTTTACTTCCGGCAGGCGAACACGGGGTAATGTTCGATGCATCTGACCTGGGCTCCGGAATCTATCTGTATTCCATCACGACTCCGAGCCAGAAAGTGACTCGAACGATGACGCTGGTCAAGTGACCCGGCCTTTTCCGTGATCCAGTCTATTCCGCGTCCTGGCGCTCCAGATGAATGACTTCGAGATGTGCAAACGGCAGGGCGTTCCAGGTGTCGAGATAGAGTCTACCGCGGACGCGGATCATTGCCGGGGTTGTGAGTGCGTCTCGGGTCGCGGCATCCATTTTAAGGATATACAGATTGTGCCCGTCGGTCTCAAGAATCACGGCGTTGAATGGAACGTTACCTCGTACGGTGACCATTCCCTCCACAGTGATAATGGCACTATCTTCCAGATGTTGGGTTGCGCAACCGACTGCCGTAATCGACAGGACGACCACGATCAGGCATGCATTTAGCGCCCCGTTCAGTTGGAAGCGATCTCGAATGATGTTCAGGTAGAAACTCATGGCAATCACCGTCATTTCAGCTATCGATCAATTTAGTACCTCCTCTCGCATTATGCGTGCCACAACGTGTTATTCCGGGCTCATTATGAAGGCTAGTGCCTCAATTTTGGCGTTTTTACTGATTCTCGCGGCACCTGTGAATGCAGCAGATAGTGTCCACTCAGATGAGGCAGGTGTAGCGAGCAGGGTACAGTCTCCCCTTTTCGGTCATGCTCACACCATTGGCGCGGAGGGGTATTTCTGCGGGACCGATTTCGAGTCGGAGGAGGCACGTGCAAACCTGGCATCCTACCGGGCCGCCCGTGAAGCCGGAGCGTATCCACTGGCACGCAAGGGAGGATTCCAGCCACCGAATCTCGGAGACAGACAGACTTTTAATGTCAGCGAGACGACCTGGATGACACTTGAGTTTGAACTGGTTGACATAACGACATTTTACTACCTCTGGGTAGAGGTCGCCGAACTCTCGAACGGAAACGTCCAACCCTCTGAGATCAGTCAGTTCAGATCGGCAATGCATGATTCTACACCATCACGATCCATCAACCCGTCTCAAGGAATTTTCGCCAACAATCACGATGTGTTCGGCCTTCCACCGAACGTGGATGGGGACGGCCTGGTGGATATTCTGATGTACGATATTGGGCGCGGATCGGGAACAGTCATCGGGTACGTCTCCCCTTCCGACCTCCTGTCTGATCTTCCAGACGGGGTGGGAAACAGCCGCGACGTCCTCTATTTGGATTCGAGCGAGGGAACAGCAAGTTTCAACACCTTATTCGCCGTTGCGGCGCACGAATACACTCACCTCATACACCAGGCTTACGGGAGCGATCAACCGTTCATCAGTGAAGGGTACGCAGAATATGCCATCGTGATGAACGGAAGCTTCTGGCGTGGCATCAACTATACGTCGAGTGTATCGGAGGTATCCCAACCACTTTTCAACTGGCGCACGGGAGGCGGCCCCGGGGCTCGCGATTACGAACGCGGTGGACTGTTCTTTACGTACGTGGCTAATAGGGTCGGGCACGAGGCGATTGGAGAGATGTTGAGGGACGAGATCAAGAAGGGAGCGACCGGTCTGGATTCGGTTCTCGCCCAACATGGGTCCAGCCTCTCTGATGTCATTCTTGATTTTCACACCGCGAACTTCCTGAATGACCAGACAGAAGATGTGCGATTTGGATACAATGAACCCGAACGATCCTTCCATCACACGTTTTTAACCTCGCCTCCAATTAATGGCGAAATTCCCTCTACGGAAGGAGAAGGTGGCTTCACCAAAAACTTTACTGAGACGATCGAGGCGGGATCGGTTCATTATCTTCGTTTTTCGGACGTGGCAAATTTCATTTACGTCTACGACACGCCGTCTCCCATTCCCATATTTCTTCCAGTTAAACGGCTCAGGAATCGAGCACGCGCTCTGCTCCAACACCATGATGGGACTTTTTCATTCTTGGAGATGGATCCATCTGACACTGAGCGGACCATCACTGGAGAGTTTGACTCGATTACATTCGTCTTCGTCCATGAAAATCCGAACATCGCCATCGGCGATCAGTCCTCGCTCGAAGCTGCGTGGACTCCTCTTTCGTTCGTGACAGCTAGGGAAGACGAAGTCTTCCTACCCTCCTCCACCTCCCTAGCGCAAAATTTCCCTAATCCGTTCAGCACATCCACGAGAATACCGTTAAGTGTCTCAAGATCTCAGCATGTGAGGATTGAGGTTTTTGACCTGTTGGGCAGAAGTATACGTCTGGTAGCGAACGAGACACTTGCAGCGGGTACCCATTCATTCTCGGTCGATGCCGACAACTGGCCTGCCGGAACGTATCTGATTCGTATGAGCACCTCTCGGGGAGTTCAGCACCAAACCATGACGCTCATCAGATAACTGTCAAATCGGCTGACAGAGGCTCACTCTTCAGTGGGTGGCACGGCCGGAAACGCTCCACGAATCAACATTCCCACTTCCAGGGCTTGTTTCTCGTTGTATGAACTTGTCAGAGAGCGATAGTTGAAGATGTCGACAAGCGTTCCGATCAAACAAAATCCAACGGTCAGTAGATAGGCCAGACCCATTCCAACCTGGCCCAGGTAAAATCGATTTACACCCGCGATCCCAAGAAAGGCAAGCAGAGTGGTCATCAGGACCGTGGTATCGTCTTTGCGACGCTGACGATACACGTTGGCAAACTGCGCAGCCTGAGTCTCGTCCATGTCAGTGATTATCTGTGCAACGGTGAGTTGTTCATCGCCCTGGAGCTCGGGAAGGTATTTGATGATTTTAGACATTTCGGCGTTGTTTGCTGCAGACCGACGCGAGTCCAATCTACAGAGTTTTGTCGGTCCATGCCGACCTCAAGAGTGAACCTATTCGGTGCGTCAGAAAAAGAGCAACGACTGGAGAAAATATGTGACTGTTGATAGCCAGACTCCATTCTCCACGAAAAAGAAAACCCATGGCGTGACCCAGTCCACATCCCGGGCATCGAGGTATCCCGATGGCTTTGAACAGACACAGATCTATCAGGGACTCAGCGTAGGGATCGGCCAGTCCGACAGCCAGAAGTCCGACAATCCATATGGACGCCTCAAACAAGTTTCGTCCGAGGGCTGTTGACGGTATCGGTGAGACGAAGGTCATTGGTCGGGCCTCATTCCACACCAACAGTTCGTGAAAGTGGAATCCGAAACTGTGGCGTACAGATGGTTCGCGTATTATCTTGGGGCCTGTGACGGAATTCCAGCAGGATTTTTATTCGGCCCAGCGCATTCCCATTGAAATGGGAATGTACAACGAAGGGAGTGGGATCCCGTAACACATCTGATAAATATGCCGTACGTCGTCACCGAAGCCTGTATTAACTGCAAACACACTGATTGTGTTGAAGTGTGTCCTGTGGATTGTTTCTACGAAGGGCCCAACTTCCTGGTTATCCACCCGGATGAGTGTATCGACTGTAACGCCTGCGTTCCCGTCTGTCCCGTAGAGGCCATCTATGCTGATGATGAACTTCCCGAAGAAATGGAGCACTATACAGAATGGAATTCGTACCTGGCCACCCAGTGGCAGGAACTCGGGAAGGTAATTACCGAGAAAGCAGATCCCCTGCCTGATTGCGAGGAATGGACGACCCGAGAAAAATCGGAAGCAGACATCATGACCTACGATTCCGAAGAGTAGACATTCCCGGTCCTCATCTCTCGGGGCGCTGATGCACCTGTGCGCTGCTACTGATAAAATCGTGCGTAGTGCAATGGTGCACTAATGCAATCGTGTACTAATGCAAGGGTGCACGCACCACTCTTCGAGCTAGACTTCTGTCAGGTTCCGGCCGAATAATCCGTCGCGTAGACTACTTGCTCTTCCGACAGGGCATCGATTTCCAGACCCATTGTTTCGAGTTTGATGCCCGCGATTTCCTGATCCAACTCGACCGGGAGATCGATTACCGTATTTGGCAGGGTCTCACCCGATTCATGACGCTGGACGAGTGTCAAATGAGCCATGAACTGGTTGGCGAAGCTCATGTCCATTACTTCAGAGGGGTGACCCTCGGCGGCTGCAAGATTTACGAGTCGGCCATCGGCGAGAACGTATACTTTGTTGCCGTTGTCGAGTGTGTATTCCCGATTGTCATCCCGAACCATCCGAACATCGTGGCTGATCTCCGCAAGCTCTTTCAGATTCAGCTCCACATCGTAGTGGCCGGTGTTGCACACGATGGCGCCGTCTTTCATGCTGCCGAAGTGGCGTCCTCGAATAATGTCTTTCATACCGGTAGCCGTTACGAAGATGTCTCCGACCTTGGCAGCCTCTTCCATTGTCATGACTCGCATTCCTTCAAGGGTTGCCTTCAGAGCCGCAGTGGCCTTGATTTCTGTTATAATGACATTGGCTCCCATTCCTTTAGCACGCATAGCTACGCCTCGGCCGCAATGACCGTAGCCGGCAACAACGAAATTCTTACCGGCCAGCAGGACGGAGCTGGCCCGTAAAATCCCGTCCAGGGTACTCTGGCCGGTGCCGTAGACATTGTCGAAGTCCCACTTCGTTTCCGCATCATTTACGGCGTAGATCGGATAGAGCAGTTTCCCATCCTTGGCCATGGCCCGCAATCGATGCACTCCGGTGGTCGTTTCTTCTGATCCCCCGATTATATGCTCTGCAAGATGGGGAAATCTGTTGTGAACCGTGAAGATCAGATCCGCTCCATCATCCAGCGTGAGATGGGGTGGCTTGTCGATCGATCGATCGATACTCCAGTAAAAGTCTTCCGTGTTCTGTCCATACCAGGCGTATATTTCAATCCCGGATTCGGCGAGTGCCGCAGCAACTTCATCGTTGGTAGACAGGGGGTTGCAACCACTCCACGCTACTTCAGCCCCGCACGCTGCAAAGGTCTCAACCAGGACACCCGTCTCCTTCGTAACGTGAAGACAGCCGGTGATCTTGTAGCCCTTGAACGGCTGCTCTTGCTCATACTTCTCACGAAGCTGCATCAGGACAGGCATGCGGCTTTCGGCCCACTCCATTTTTAACCTTCCGGCTTCAGCCAGGGATAAATCTTTTACCTTGTAGGCCCCTTCTTTGTGGTCCATTTCGCGAATTCTGTAAGTTTACGGGTGTTGCACTGGCAGTTCGAGCAAACTACCAATCTACCCGGTAAGTTTTGTCCTTGATTGAAATTTGGCAATTGAGCCGCGAGGGTCGGCCGCTCCAGTATCACGTCATTGCCGGCGCCGGCTCACACGCTCTCATCGACTCCCGATATGAAGCAGGGTGCGCGACTTTTCCTTCCCACCTGCCCTGAATCGAACAAAATAGACGCCGCCAGCCAGGCTTCGAGCCTCGAACGTAAACGTATGAGAGCCTTCATCGAGAACACCATCTACAAGGACGGCGACCTCTCTTCCCAGAGCGTCGTAGACTCGAAGGCTGGCATTCTGCGATTGAGCGACAGAAACGGCTATCTGGGTCCGGTCCGAGAAGGGGTTGGGATAATTTGGAAGGAGCTCGAATGAGGAGTCAACGCTGAATTGCAGTTCTGCAGTCTCGGCCTCGAATGAGAGGGTATGTATCGTCCAGACGTCTGAGGATCGCGCATTCAGCGAAGATCCGGCGAGTATCCGAATGAGAACCTGTTCACCCGAATAGGGCTGCAGATCAAATGTGGAGACCCGTCTTCCCCCCGATGAACCGGTAAACACCTCATTTCCAGAGAGCGGGTGGCCAGATCCAAGCGATGCGGTGCCGGTGTACCCCTCAAGCGGGATCAATGAGCGCCAGGAATCTCCCTGATTTACAGAGATCTCGAGCACTCCGGCCATGCGTGATCCGAATTGATACTCATGCTCCATTCGAAGGAAAGCGGACTCCGCGTTTATCTCTACGTCACGCGCGTCCAGATTAAGACCCGACACCGGTTGAAATGAAGTCCCCCTCACCCGCCAAATGTCATCTGATAAGGTCCACGATCCGGAGGCCCAGATCGAGGTGAGCGCATTTTCTTCTCCAAAAAGTCGGTATTCGATTGAATAGCTGTCGACACCAGGCACCGTCACCTCATGGCCTGCGGGATCTGTGACACGTATCCGGTAGGAAATTCGATTTCCGGGCTCGGGTGCCAGTGCGAAGTCCAGGTAAGCGATGAACAGGCTGTGATCATCCGCGGCCTGGGTCATTCGGAGGGTACCCTCCTGAACTGGCGAACGCGTTTCGTAGGTCCATTCGAGAATGGCATCAACGACGCCAAGATCGTCGACTGCGATCAGGCGCACTTCCGGAATGGGCCCATCGAAGGAGAGAACTCGGACCGATGCTGGCTCTTCCAGAATAGTGGGGGACTGAGCATCGTTTGGTTCGAGGGTGGTTATCTCGATGCTGTCGATAATCCATCCTGCGTACCGCTCGGATGAGGCATTATTGCCCGTGTTCGTAGCGAAGTCAAATCGGATCTCAACTCCATTCGTACGGGGCAGCGCAAATTCCTCCCAACGCCAACCGTAGCTGAAGCCACCGAACGCGTCCATCCCTGCGAGTGGATTTTGGCTGCCGGTCGATAGCGTTCCCGGATAGCCTCCCACTGGAACCAACGGCTGCCACGTGGGCATTGCTTCGGTTCTATACCGAAGCACACCACCATCCAGAAGTGACGCACCGGAAGCCGCGGGGTCCGCCATGCCCTCGTGCTCCGTATCGAAATAGTGCCATAGCCGGAGATAACTCTGATCGAGTCCTGCAAGATTGATGGCCGGAAGAACCACGGACGAGATACCAGCCGAACTGGAGTACGGCCCATTCAGAACCGTAGCCAGAGCGCCAGTACCAAACCTGCTGGCAAGCACGCCATATTCCGGATCTCCGGCGGACCACTGCCCATCGATCACTATCGAATGTGGCAAGTCACCGAAATCGTGGTACTGGAGTACATTTCCTGCTAGGATATCGAATGAAAATCGACCGGTTTCGGGAAGGCGTGTCGAGTTTTCACGCAGCGAACCATCAACGACTAACAGACTGTATTCAATGCGCCCGCCGTCTTCAATTTCTCCGAGGGCCACAGGAAATGCGCCGGTGAACGCTCCCTGGGAAGAAGCAATATCGAAGCTACCACTCGACATCTCGTTTTCTGCTGCGTCAAATACCGCGTATTCTGCGCGCACGAGATCGATTCCAAGATTGTCTGTTGCGATCCCACTGATCGACGCGGGCCACTCCAGAAACTCCGCCGAGGCGAGCGGCTCATGCGTTACAACGGGTGAGGTAGTATCGTCTCCCACCATAAATGAATAGACTTCCGCTGGTGCACCAGCCGGTGCAAATGACTCCGTTCCATCGGTGTCCACTGCACGGATGTAATAGCTAACAGAATCAACGACCGTCGGCAAAAGGAGTTGGCCGGAGTATTGGTCCTCGATCGTGCGACTGAGTGCGACAGTCGTGGAGGCGATTGTGTTCGATTCGTAGACGAGTTGCACCTCGGAAACCGCAGCAGAAAGGCCGAAGACGTCCGCAGTTACGGTGATAGGAACGCCGACAATTTCCGTACTCGGAAGCTGATCATGGACGATGATGGGCCCAAACTGGGCTGCGTCGATCAGGCCGCGTGGCGCGAATACTCCAATCAGATTGGGAGTATTTACGCCGCCGTTGTAATCCAGGTCGGCCTGAATCACCGCCTGTGCCGCATCGGCGAACGTTGCAGACGAGTTCAGATAATTATGGGACAGCAACACGAGCTCATCCGTCGCCAAGCGGCCGAGTCGATCATACACCTCCATGAGAGTGGTGGCCCACATCCGACCGTCGTCGTGGATGTTGCAGGCTCCAGGGCTCATGTTTGCGACACAAATATCCTGCGGATAGATGCCCTGATGATCCAGAAATCTCCCGCTCCAAATTGAACCTTCGCCACTGTCCCACAAAAAGACCCGTCTCCAGTCATTTCGCGAAGTCTGACCGCTTTCGACAAGAGAACGCGTGTAAGAGGCCGCCCAGTAGTCGGAAAATCCTTCGTGAAGTGCTCCACCTTCACGGCTACCGAGCAATTGGGGTACCGCGGTGTCGAGCAGAGCGTGAGCGTATTCATGCCAGATCACCGAGGGGTCCTCAGCATCATCGACGCCTCCCAACCCAAGTAGAACTAGTTGCTGCGTTGGATAAAAATAGGATTCATCTGCCGCGATTCCTCGAGGGTTCACGTCAATTCCGCCACTCCATAGATCCGTGATGCCCAAGCTCTGAACGTATCGCTGACTCTTGTCAATGTGGTAGTACGCCATTACGGCTTCAAATCCATCCTCCGAACGGTCGTACTGAAATCCATCTGCAGTACTTTCCACCTGAGGAGTGTAGACCTGCGATCCGCTGGAATTTCGACCTACAATGCGTGCATACGGTCCTTCCAGAACAAAATCACCGTTACCGTTCTGGCTGATGTCCAGTAATGTTACCTGTATTCTCGCAGCGTCCAGAGCGGCATTGGTCGCATCATTGTCGTCTACATACGGCGCTCCATAAGGCGCACCTGCCTGAAACAGTGGACCAGGATCATAGACCAGGCCCGTGCCATCCACTCTCTGGGTGGCCACGGAATCGTCTTCGGGATCCGTCTTCCTCTTCCGCGATTCGCCGGCATGTCGACCAGACGAGAGTGCTTGATCGAAGGCCTCCACAACCTCTCCCGTTTGCGCATCCACGAGAACCCGATACTCGGCGGGTTCATCGAGAGGCCACACGAATAATTGCCATGCGAGGATCGGAGTCGCTGGATTGGAAATAATCAATTCTGCCGTGCTCACCTGGCCGCCGTTGGGGGCCAGTTCGTTTCGAGCCCGAGACATCGCTTCCGAAGAGCTGATGGCAGGCTGGGTGTTAAAAGAGCGTTCCTCAGCATTAACGGGTACGAAGGCACTGAGAACCATGCTGACCCTTCCATCGGAATCCATGTTGACTCGTACCTGATGGGCATCCACCGGAAGGCCCGCGAAGGTCTGCTGATAGGTCAGATGGCGGCTTGCAGAACGCCTTTTGTCGGAGATGAGGTCGAGATCGTCAAGGTCCCAATTCCATCCAAACCGGGCTGATTCTTCCCTTAGAAAGTGCTCCGGGTCGGTGTACGTCTTGAATCGCTGTTGTGCATACCGCGCACGCACAAGACCACTCCGCAGATCCGTGCGGCCTCTGGAGTCCAGTTTGGTCTCGAAACGGACAGTTTCCGGCTCTCGGCTGCGTCGTGTTTTCTGGGCCAGCCCATCGGTGGCGAACAGACACAGCAGTAGAGAAATCAGAACGAATTTATCCATGAAGCCAAGAGTAAACCGGGTGTGCCTAACGTGTACGCATCAGCGAAGAAGGATGCCCAACCAAAAGTGGGCAATTCGACGTCTCAGGCCAG
>CALBJU010000026.1 GCA_937893205.1 uncultured Bacteroidota bacterium | reverse complement strand
TTCTCCCAGCGGCCCTCATTGCGGCTACAGCTCTCCCAGCACAGGCCCAGCGCTGGACGCTACCCATCTCAGTGCAGTCCAAGGTGGACTCGGTCTTCGCTTTTGTGGACCGTGACGCACCCGGATGTGCCTTGGGCGTGATCCAGGACGGAATGCTCGCCTACGGCCGGGGATACGGCCTCGCCAATCTGGACTGGGGCATTCCCATCACGACGTCCAGCGCGTTCGATATCGGATCGGTATCGAAGCAGTTTACTGCGGCGGCGGTGGCCCTTCTCGACGTGGAGGGAGCGCTCTCTATCGACGATGACGTTCGGACATGGGTCCCCGAGCTGCCAGAGTACAACCGCCCCATTACCATCCGACACCTACTGAACCACACTAGTGGAGTGAGGGACTACCTCACCCTTATGCGCCTGCAGGGCTTCGAGTACGACAACGTCTTCGATGAATTTGATGGCGTGGAGCTCATCGCCCGGCAGCAAGGACTCAACTTTGAGCCAGGGTCGGAATTCCTGTATTCCAACTCGGGATACCTGCTTCTGGCGAATATCGTGCGAAGAGTCACGGGTCAGTCCCTGCGAGCATTCCTAGAGGAACGGTTCTTCGATCCGCTGGGCATGGCCCACACCAGCATCTGGGACGAGAATACCGAGATCGTAACAGAGCGGGCCACTGGTTACAGTCCTACCGCTGGCGGGTGGGGAATCGACCATGCCTGGAACTTCCAGATGGGTGGTGACGGTCAGGTCATCACGTCGGTTGACGACATGGTTCGATGGGATGCCATGTTCTACGATCCTATTGTGGGTGGACAGGACCTCTTGGCTCGTCTACATACCCAGGGTCTGCTCAACAATGGAGATACCATCGACTATGCGATGGGACTAGTCGTAGATGAGTATCGAGGACTTCCACGCGTGCAGCACGGCGGAGCGTGGGCGGGATTCCGGGCCCACCTCGTACGTTTTGTGGACCACCACACCAGCGTGGCGCTGCTGTGCAACCGTGGCGACGTGAACACATCGAGCCTCACGGCGCAGGTGGTGGACGCGGTCCTGGCCGATCAGTTGGATGCCGAATCGGAGGCTGCGGAGACGACCGAGGCTGCAGGCGAAGAGACCGGCCGCGACGAGCCTGCCTTCACGCCAACCACTGCCCAACTCACCGGGCTCGTAGGAGAGTACCGTAGCGAGGAGCTCGATGTCTCCTGGCAAATCTTCTCTGAGGATGGAGGGATGATCTTGATGCGTCCGGGCAACGAGCCTGCGGAGCTTCGCCCCAGTGCTCAGGATGAATTTACGGCCGGCAGGCTCGGTGTCACACTCGAGCGGGACGGCGGCCGCGTCACGGGTTTCCGAGTATTCGCCGGCCGCGTCACCGACATCCTTTTCGAGAAAGCGGGTGAATAGATCTCCGGGAAGAAGCGCTACCCCTTCTCATCCATCGACACGAGGATTTTCAGTGCTCTGCTCTATCGCCACCGTTCGAATTTGTCCGCTTCTGGCCGTAAACGGACCTAACATAGAAAAAAATGTCAATTCAAATTGGAGGCTAAGATGATTAAAGAAGAACCAAAATTTTACTTTGCGCTGATATTGGTTTTGCTGGCCTGGCCTATTCAATTCGTGGTTGCACAGGAAGTGTCGCTCGAAAACCAAATTGATGAAGTGTTAAGTAACTGGAACAACACCGAGAGTCCCGGGGCTGCCGTCGCTTATATCGAAGGAGGTAAAATAGTCTTCAGCAAAGCCTACGGCCTGGCCAATCTCGAGCACCGCATCGGCTGGACTACCGATACCGTTTCCGATCTGGGGTCGGTGTCGAAACAGTTTATCGGGTTCGCTTTTGCAATGCTGGCAGAGCAGGGCAAGTTGGCGCTCAATGATGACATTCGCATACACCTGCCACAGTTGCCGGGCTTTGGCGAAACGATTACGATCAAACATTTGTTTAACCACACTTCGGGCCTGCGAGAAATTTATAACACGCTTTATCTGGTGAATCGAAAGCCAGGCGACATCATCTTCCAGGAAGACGCCCAGACTCTGGTTCAATATCAGGAAAAACTGCAGTTCTCACCAGGCTCGAGGTATCTCTACAACAATACCGAGTACATGTTACTGGCAGACATAGTCGAGGTTGTCACTGGTCAGCAGTTCCACGAATGGATGACAGATAATGTGTTTGTACCCCTGGGCATGCTGGATACCCAGATCATGCACCGACAGGGGCAGGTCATTCCCCGAGTTGCGTCTTCCTATGTACGTGAATCGGATGGGCAGTTCGTTCAACGATACGACAACAGCACCCTGCAGGGCGGGGGTGGCATTTGTTCAACAGTAGAAGACATGGCCAAATGGATCGCCAATTTTTCCAGCCACCAGGTGGGTACCGAAAAGGCAATTGAG
>CALBJU010000025.1 GCA_937893205.1 uncultured Bacteroidota bacterium | reverse complement strand
CGACTACATATTTTGCGACGGTCCGACCGTTGCCATGGAGCAGTTCTAGGGCCTGCTAACAGGAGCGCAAAGAACTAATCCGGAATACATTGCATTACGGCCACGTCGATCCATTGACGATCGACGTGGCCGATTTCTTTTTGTACGCCCACCACCAGGAATCCGACCTTTGCGTGCATGCTGACGCTCTCATCATTCGCTGCCCAGATGCGGACGATGAGGTGGTGGAATCCATTGCCAATACGGACTCGGTGTAAATTTCCGCTTTGCCAGAGGCTTTATCGGGGCCGGCAACGAGAATAGTAAATCGTCGCCTCGATCGGTTATAGACCGGAAAGTACGACCTTCACAGCCGCTTCCGCATCGATCATTTTTCCGATTCGTTTGGAGTCTTTAACAGTTCGAGCCGTCTTTTCAAGGATGCTGTACACGTCTGCTTCGCTCAAGGAGGGATCGAGCGATCGCATGATTCCTACCAGGCCAGACACCACTGGTGTCGACATAGAGGTACCGCTCATTTTGACGTATCCGCCTCCAGTCTTGAGAGAGAGGATATTCACGCCGGGAGCCGTAATGGGACGGGACAACGACATGTTCGTATTGGAAAACTTGGCTTTGGCCAGATTTTCGTCCACCGCGGAGACCACAATTACTCCTTCAATATTTGAAGGCATGTGGTCTTTTGCATCTTCGTTGGCATTTCCGGCCGAAGCGATAACAATAACATTATTGCGCCGAGCGTAAGCGATGGCATCGGAAATAACCTTCGGCGCCGCGGCGCGTGCACCGAGGCTCATCGAGATTACATCGGAGGCATCCTTGGTTGCGTCAATGATGGCCTGAGAAATCATCTCAATACTTCCAGATCCCTGGTCGCCAAGCGCCTTGTAGCCTGCAATTTCGATGAAGCGGCCCTCCCAGTTCAGAGAGGCTATCCCAAGGCCGTTGTTCGTACTGGCGCCGGCAATTCCAGCGGTATGACTGCCATGGCCGTGAATATCGACTGTGGCGGGGCTGTTCGTAAACGAATCAGCAACATCCTCGTGAGCCGCGTCAACACCGGTGTCAAGGATGGCGATTCTGGCCTTTTTGGCCGGAGTCACCTCGCTCAGCATCTTGTGGACTTCGTGGCCATGAATGGCGTCGAGGGCCCACTGCTGTGAAGCCAGCGGATCGTTTTCGAGAATAGAAGTGGCTGATGCACTGGCATTTCTTTTCAATACGGGCACATCAAGTTCAACCATGAAGTTGACCTCAACGTGATCAACGTTTTCTGCATCGGCCCGTAGCCGTCGCATCAATCGCTTGATGACGCTTGTTTCTGCCCGGACGATATAGACTTGCGCAAGATCTGCGTCTTCCGACATGGAGACGGTGGGGAAGGCTTCCTCCCAAGTCGCACCGAAATCTTCCAGAAGGGGAGCGATTTCGGATATGACATCGTCTTCGCCCAACTCAACAAGAATAGTGTGCGTGGGGCTGGCTACAACGGGTGGATTCGAATAATCACTCATCAGTTTGGACGTACCAAACACGAGGACGGCCAGAAACAGAGAAACGGAGCCGAGCATGAAAAAGGGACGGGCATTTTTTTTGTGGCGCGATAGAAGCCCGGCCAGCATCAGAAACCCGACTCCCAGCTCAGCTGAAACAGCCGCTGTCAGGCTTACAAAGCCTGTGAACGCTTGAAAATGCATCAACGCGCCGACGGCGAAAAGTAGAATTCCGCCCGCCATGAACAGGGCACCCTTGGATTTACGGGTCGCTCCCAGTCCAACCAAGAGAAACGCAGAAACGGTAATCAGTCCGGTAAACAGCATAAAGCCCCCAGAAAAGTTGTTGATTCGAGACTAATTCTTCCGATCGATCGAGTTTACTTTCACGTGCTCGCCCCACATCGTAACACCCAACATCTGGACGGGTTCAACGTCAGCCGTGACGGGTTGTCCGTCCATTTTTAGATCGTCTGGCAGGGCATTGATCGGGACGAATTTTTCGCCATTGCTGGCGATGATTCCCCAGAATCCACCTTCCATGTCCAGATAAACAATATTGCCTTCGATCTTCATAGGAGAATAACCCTAAAACTCTTTGATTATTGTGTTCGCTACGAGTGGAACGCGCCCGTGTTTCATTGCGTTTTAATGCTGTCAAGGGTAATCTGGCTCAAGACCGTTTCAGGGCCGAATCTGCCCCGATGCAGCTAAAAAACTAACTTTTTCATGAGCATTATTCCCGAATCATCGATCGAAGAGGTCCGTTCCCTTGCGGACATCGTAGACGTGGTTGCGGACTATGTGAGGCTCAAGAAACGTGGCTCCAATTTCGTCGGACTGTGCCCGTTTCACTCAGAAAAAACGCCGTCTTTTAATGTCAATCCCAAGCTTGGCATCTTCAAGTGCTTCGGCTGCGGTGAGGGCGGTGATATTTTCAGTTTTGTATCGCGAGTTGAAACGCTCAGCTTCCCAGAATCAGTGCGCCTGTTAGCCGAGCGAGTGAACGTGACTTTACCGGAGGAAGACGGTCCCGGAGAGGATGCGTCCGAAACCGAAGCGATTTATCATGCTCTGCGGTTCGCTGCACGCTTCTTTCACGACGGTCTCGCTCAAATGGAGGACGCCCAAGTCAGCCGCGATTATCTGAAAAATCGTGGAGTCTCCCAAGACTCCATCAAATCGTTTGGTATTGGCTATGCACCCGATGGATGGGACTCACTTCTCACGGCAGCGACGGCGGCACACTTAGACCCGGAGGTGCTTGAGGGCGCGGGATTGATAATCGCAAAGAAGGACGGGAAGGGGTACTACGACCGGTACCGTCACCGTCTCATTTTTCCCATATTCTCCCACGTTGGAAAGGTGCTGGGCTTCGGAGGTAGAATTCTGAGAGAGGATGACGAGCCCAAATACATCAATTCTCCGGAGACCAAGGTCTACAACAAGAGCAGGGTACTCTATGGGTTGTACCACGCCAAGAATACCATCCGCTCGAAGGAAGAAGTGATAATGGTGGAGGGCTACACCGATGTCGTATCCCTCAATCAATCGGGTGTCGAAAATGTTGTCGCCTCTTCCGGGACCGCGCTTACTGAGGATCAGATCGGCGCTCTTTCGAGATATGCGAAGACGATCGTACTGCTTTACGATGCGGATCAGGCAGGCCTGCGGGCTGCACTCAGAGCGATAGACCTCATCTTGAAACAGGGCATGATTCCCTACGCCGTGAGTCTTCCCGACGGAGAAGATCCGGATTCATTCGTTCGGACCCACGGCGGCCCCAAATTCGAGACGTATCTGAGAGAGCATCGCCAGAATTTTATCGAGTTTGTGCTCGAAAACGCTGCCAAAGCAGGCCGGATGGACTCACCCGAAGGTCAGGCTGCTGTCCAGAGAACCATCATCCAGTCGATTGCTCAGATTCCCGATGATCTTGTACGGGAGTCCTATCTGAGAAGCGCGTCCTCAAGTCTGGATATTCCGGACATGCAGCTTCGGCCCATTCTGGCGGCCACAATGAAAGGGGATCGGAAAAAGGTCGTCATTCGAGCGAAGCGAAAATCGGACAGAGATGACTTTCATGCGCGCCAGACTCCCGCGATCACTGAGCGAAAGGAAGCTTCACACACTCCGATTCCTGCCGAAAAGAAATTACTCCAACTGATGCTGGAGGAAGGAACGGCGATGATTGAGTGGGTAATGGGTAGCATGCCTCTGTCAGATTTTACTGAAGGAGCATCAAGGTCGATGGCCACCGAATTGGTGCGCCAATACGAAGCGGAAGAACTGGACCGTCGAATATTTTTCGGGGATTCCATGGGTAGCGACATTCAGGCTCTGGCAGCAGAAATCATGATGGTCGCTGTGGAGCCGTCCCAGAACTGGAAGCGCCGTAAGAATATTTCGGTGCCGAAACTGGATGAGGATGCTTCGGAAGCTGCGGCTGGAGCTATGGTGATTCTCAAATTGCACCGTATCGAAGAAACGGAAGAACGGTTGCGCCAAGAGATCTACCAACGTCAGACAGCGGGGGAGGATACTTTGGAGTTGAACCAGAAACTGTTGGAATTACAACGCTTTGAAAAGGTCGTCAAAGACCGGAAGTTTATAGCATCCGAGTGATTTTTCGGTCCAATGTCGGACAGTCAAGTGGGATGGTTGATCTGTGTTGAAAAGAGTAGATGACGAGTTTAGATGAGTGACGTGAGAAAAACATTAACCGGCCTGACGTATGGGGAACCTCCTCGTGTCCACGCTCTGATCGAAAAGCCGGGTCCAGGCATCCATTCGATCGTGACATCGGTAGACGTGCTTGAAAAACAGGGCTTTCGGGGAGATCATGCAAAAAAAGATTGGTGGCGGGGCAAGCGGGTCTCGGATCGAGAAGTCACGGCGATGGCGGTCGAGGTAATAACAGCTCTTCAGATCGAAGTAGCCGTGCCCGGAGATAATCTCATCACGGAAGGCGTCGACCTGGGCGCATTGAAACCAGGGGACCGACTGAAAATTGGTAGCGTGGTCCTGAGACGCTCCCAGAAAGATCATCGGCCCTGCGACACGTTCGGCCGCCGAGCCTCGAACCGGGCGAAAGAACTTGTTGAGGAGCTCGGGCTCAGGGGCGCTCTGTTTGCCGTCGAAGAGGGAGGTCGAATTGAGTGCGGAGATTCGATCTCGATAGTCTCCGCTGAGTTGAGCGCGGTAACGTAATGCCGACTCCTTACGAGAGGAGGGACTCGGTCCGCGCTCCTTTAGTCTCCAGGAACACCGGGTTCGGTCATGTGCCTGACGTCGAGAAGTTTGTCCAGAACTTTTTCGTCCAGAAGGCCCATCTCGAGTACGACCTGGCGCACAGATTTCTTTTCTGCGGCGGAGGCCTTGGCAACCTTGGACGCCATGTCGTATCCGATCTCCCGGTTCAGAGCCGTGGCGATCGAGGGATTCAGTTCGAGCAATTCTCTGCACCGCTCTCTATCAGCGCGAATTCCCACGAGACATTTTTCGCGAAACGCGTTCATTGCTCCCGCCAGAATGGAAATGCTCTCCAGCATCGCGTGCGCCATGACAGGCATCATCACATTCAACTCAAAATTGCCATGCTGGCCTCCCGTGGTGATGGTGACGTGATTTCCCATGACACGGGCGCAGACCATCATCACGGCCTCGCTCAATACAGGATTCACTTTTCCCGGCATGATGGA
This sequence comes from uncultured Bacteroidota bacterium, assembly GCA_937893205.1. Classification (GTDB taxonomy): domain Bacteria; phylum Bacteroidota; class Rhodothermia; order Rhodothermales; family UBA10348; genus CALBJU01. The sequence continues at coordinate 1,724 of CALBJU010000025.1, read as the reverse complement.
AGATCCGGGCTGGATTGCCGGGAGGACAATTTCTGATAATCCTGAGGTGGGGCCTGAAGAAAGATGCCGGATGTCGTTTGCGATTTTCATCAACGAGACAGCCAGCGTATTCAGCGTGCCGGATGCCTGGACAAAAGCATCTTTCGCCGATTGGGCAGCGAAATGATTGGGTGATTCCCTGAAGCTCAGTCCAGTTGCCTCTCCAATGAAATCAATTGCGGATGAGGCGAAACCTGCCGGGCAGTTTATTCCAGTTCCGGTAGCGGTGCCACCCAATGCCAACTCAGACAGTTCATCTCTGGATGATTTTACACGCTGTATGGCCTGTGAAATCTGCGCTGCATAGCCGCCGAATTCCTGTCCCAATCTGACAGGAGTAGCGTCCATCAGATGCGTACGACCTGATTTTACGACATCATCAAATTCTGAAGCCTTCTCCTGCAGCGCCGCACTAAACTGCTCCATCGAAGGAAGGAGCTCGAGTTCGATGGCAACGACGGCCGACACGTGCATAGCTGTCGGGATTACATCGTTCGACGACTGGGACATGTTTACGTGATCGTTCGGGTGCACGATCTTATCTCCCTTTTTGCCTCCTTTGGCCACGGTGGCGAGGTTGGAAATGACCTCGTTGGCATTCATGTTTGACGACGTTCCGGACCCGGTCTGGAAGATATCAAGGACAAACTGATCGTCATACGCTCCCGAACGAACCTGTTGAGCTGCGTCTGCAATCGCCGCTGCGGTTTCTGAATCTAGAATTCCGAGACCCTCGTTTGCCTTCGCCGCCGCCAGTTTGACCGTTCCGAGAGCTTCGATGAATCGTCTCGGAAAACGAATTCCTGAGATCGGGAAATTGTCGACCGCACGCTGGGTTTGAGCTGCATACCAGGCATCAGCGGGCACTCGCACATCGCCCAGAGAGTCCTTTTCAGTACGGAAATCCGTCATGAATTCGCCTTATTGATCGGAGGGTGAAACAGATGGGATCGTTCAGAATCCTAATATACAGGGTGGGCTCGACTGCTGGTGTTGAGCTTTGCTGAAATCGTGTACCTAGACCGCTGTATCTTCTCACCGGTTTTGACGAAAAAAGGCCATTGGAACACATAAAGACCATACTTTCGGCTCGATCCATGAGAGATTGGACCCTTTCTAAAGCGCTGAAGGGGGAGTCAATCGCTCTGGTGCCCACAATGGGTGCCCTTCATCCTGGTCATCTCGCGCTGGTGGAGAAGGCAGCTCAATCTGCAGATCGTGTGGTTGTGTCCATATTTGTGAATCCGACTCAGTTTGGCCCGTCGGAAGATTTCGGTGCTTATCCCCGCAATCTGGATGAGGACCTGGCAAAACTGGCGAAACAGGGCCTGACCAACGTCGTGTTTGCTCCCGATGTCAAGCAGATCTATCCGTACGAAGACAACTTTTCATGGGTCGAAGTGGCTCACATGGGTGATCATCTCTGTGGAGCGTCACGTGAGGGTCATTTTCGAGGTGTAACAACGGTCGTTTCGCGTCTTTTTGCCGTTGTACGGCCCAATTACGCGGTGTTTGGGCTCAAAGATGCCCAACAGTTTTTCATCCTGCGCCGGATGACCCGGGAAATGGGATTCGACACGCAACTCGTCGGCGTCGAAACAGTGAGAGACGAGGATGGCCTGGCCCTGTCTTCCAGAAATCGATACTTGACGCCCGGCGAGCGCGCGCAGGCTACGGTGCTTTCC